>WQTN01000144.1 GCA_009786295.1 Methanomassiliicoccaceae archaeon | reverse complement strand
GGCCGACCGCCGGAGAGGCGGGAGAAGTGGATCGCGCGGCAGTGGCACAGTTCAAGAAAGGCGTAGGGTTCAGGTACCAGTGCTGCGAAGGCAGCACATGCCTCGCGGACCTTGATGAAGAGCCGCCGCACGCTGTGAACAAGGATGCTTTGGACACTGCTCTTACCTTTTCAATGATGCTCAATGCTCAGATGATAGACGAGATACACTTCATGCGGAAGATAGCCATCGACGGCTCGAACACCACCGGCTATCAAAGGACGGCCCTGATATCCATCGACGGATCCGTGGAAGTAAAAGGCAAGAGGATAGGCATATCCTCTGTCTGTTTGGAAGAGGACTCCGCGAGGAGGGTCGAGTCCACAGGAGATGAGGTCCTGTACCGCTTGGACAGACTGGGGATCCCCCTCATAGAAGTGGCAACGGCGCCTGACATGGAGACGCCGGAAGAGGTCATGGAAGTGGCGCTCAGGATCGGAGCCATCCTGAGAGCGACAAAGAGAGTAAAGCGCGGCATAGGCACCATCAGAGAAGACGTCAACATCTCTATCCCGAGAGGGGCAAGGGTGGAGATCAAAGGAGCTCAGGAGCTCAGGCTGCTTCCGGATTACGTAAGGAATGAGATGGAAAGGCAGAAGATGCTCATCAGGGTAAAGGACATCCTGAACGGCAGAGGCGCAAAGCCGGTAGAATTCCTTCCGGCCGATGTGACCGAAATGTTCTCAAAGAGCGGATCGAAGGTCATCAAAGGAGCGCTCGAAGAAAAAGGGAAAGTGATTGCCGTGAAACTTCCCGGCTTTTCCGGAGTATTGAACGGCGACGGCGGGAAATTGAGACTGGGGTCAGAAATGGCGCAGTATGCCAGGACCATGGGGGTAAAAGGGATATTCCACTCCGACGAGCTTCCGAATTATGGAATAGAAAAGGAGTTCGTCGATTCTCTCAAAACATACCTGGGACTGTCGTCAGAAGACGCATTTGTGATATGTGCCGCAAAGGAGAAGAAGGCGACAGACGCGCTGAGGATAGCAGTGGGAAGGGCGAACGCCGCAATCGAAGGCGTGCCGGAGGAGACAAGGGACCCGCTGCCGGACGGCACCACAAGATATTCGAGGCCTCTTCCGGGAGCGGCAAGGATGTACCCGGAGACGGATGTGCCGCCGATGCTGATGACAGAAGAAAGACTGAACAACATCAGGGAGAACATGCCGGAGTTCCCGGAGCAGATCGAGAAGAGACTCGTGTCCTCATATGGCATAAACGCGCAGCAGGCGAATCAGCTGGTAAGACAGAGCCGTGACGAACTGTTCGTCAGGATATCCGAGAGAACCAGAATGACAGCCGCAGCGGCGACCGCCCTAACGAACACATACACAGAGCTGGAACATGAAGGACTAAGTCCGGATTCGATCGATGAAGATAAGATAATAGAGCTGTTCGCTCTTTTGAAAGAGAACAGGTTCTCGAAGGAGGCGCTGCCGTCGCTGCTGAAAGAGATGGCCGAAGGCTCCGACGCGGAAGGAGCGATCTCCAAATTGGGCATGGAGTCTGTCGACAGCGACGAGGCTGTCGGGATCATTGCCGCACTGGTAAAAGAGCGCGAGGAGTTCGTAAGGTCCAAAGGGCTGGATGCCATAGGCCCATTAATGGGGCCGGTGATGAGCGCGCTGAGAGGGAAGATCGACGGAAAGCAGGCGAATGATCTACTTGCAAAAGAGATAAAGAAACTCATAGGCTGATCTCAAGTACGCTGAGCCTCTCAAAGAACAGAGGGAGTTCGGACAAGACCTTTACTGTAAGCCCCTCAAGAACAGACCGCAGAGCATCCTGTTCCATCAAGGATGACACAACAACGATCAGCCTGCCGCTGGGCAGAAGATGACCATGTGCGCCGGAGATAAGATCAGGAAGAGGCCCGAGACCGTCCTCCCCGCCGGACCACGCAAGTGCCAGATCTCCTTCTTCGCTGACCGGGAGATACGGGAGGTTGAAGATTATCGTATCGAATTTTCCCCTTATATTGGAGTAGAGGTCCGTCTCAACGACATCCGCATCCAATGAGTTCAGGGCCATGTTCTTTTTTGTCAGCTCCACAGCTTTCTTGTTGATGTCTCCGCATACAACGATCCCGCCGTTAAGCGCGCAATGCATTGAGACGATCCCGGAACCGCACCCTATTTCCAATACCCTCTCGCCGGCGCGGACCTCGAACGACCTTATCAGAAGAAAGCTGTCGTCCGAGGGAGGATAGACATCCTCATCCTTTTCAACGGTTAGCTCTGGAGCGTACTTCATCGGAGGGCGATAGATGTACGCAGATATAATTGAAGGTTGCAACCTATGATATCAATTCACGCGACCCCCAGCGCGTTCATTGATAATCGATACGATATCGATTCCGCGCAGTTCGCAAGCTGAGAGGTAAGGGAGGAGAAAAGTCAAACCTTATTTTGCACCTCATCTTTTCCGAGAACCTCCTCTAATTTTGACATATTGGTCAGTCTTATTTTCAGATGCTTTTCGAGTGCTATTCTAACTAGCTCTGCACGGGATACGCAGTCCCATGGTATGGGGCCGAGCATTACGGTGCCATTGATCGTAAGTCCACAATCTTCAATCACGATAATTTCTTTCTCAAGCAAACGGCGGACGCTAACATATGAAATCATTGTCCATATGGGTAGGAAAATCAGACTACCGACTCCCCATGTACCGAGCAGTACTCCGATAATGCATACAATGACTAAAACTGCAAGGAAGATTATGGTCACATATGCCATTTTTTTGCGGCCGTTGATCACTATTCTTTCCATTTAACCACCTTAATTACTCGCCCGAGCGACGGAGCATGTTTCAATACGAAAATGCATCTCTCAGAGTTCCCGCTACCATGGCCTGTTGAAATTTATCTACTATATATTATCTTTCAAAATTAAAGACTTATTGAGAGTTTAACCAGAATGCATATACCCTTATTGATAATCGGCGGGAATCTGATAATTTTTAGAAGAAAGTTATTGTACGAAAAGAGCCAGATGCATTCTTTTCTTTAATGATATGTTTGAGATTGTACTTCATCGGCAGAGAGTATAAAGTGCGCAGATATAGCCAAAATAGTAACAGGCAACATCATTTTGCACTGTCTCCTGCATGTTTGTTGATTAGCGAAACGATATCGATTCCGCGCAGGTTACAAATTTCAAGACTAATTCGTATGCATTTCTCGCCGAACCTTTTGTTCTTCTCGACCTTATCACGCACGGCTTCCTTGCCAAAGATCTCCTCAAATTTGGACATATTAGTCAATCTTATTTTCAGATGTTTTTCGAACATCATTTTGATAACCGTTACATCTAGCACACAGTCCCAGGGTATGGGGCCGAGCATCACGTTGCCATTGACTGTAATGCCATAATCGTCGATTACGATCAGTTCTCTATCGAACGCTGGGCGGGCGAAACTCCACGAGAAAATATCTTCGAGATAAGGAGCAACAGAGGTATGAACGCAAATACATTGAGTTTTATCAGCAGTATGGTGGTGATAGCCGCAATGAAACAGGCCATCATGGCGATCAGGAGTGCAAATGCAAGTTTTCTGCGTCCCCCAATTATAATCCTTTCCATATAAACAATCTCAATTTTCTAATGCATTTTCACATTAAAGCCCAATGCCTCTTCGACACGTCGCAAAATAGTTTCTTGAATTTTGAAGAAAATCGTATAGTTTTCATCAAAAAGTGACGATTCAGACAAGAAAACGAATCGCAGGAGTATGGTAACGTGGTTCGTGCCTATGGATTTGGCAGAAAAACGTGGTCAAAAATGTAATTTTTGGAAATTATTGCAAAAATTCGGCACGTGTCGAAGAGACACTTAACTCCTTGAATTGAGATATAATTTTTCAATTTCTTTTTACAAAAGCACGGATGGTAAGAACAAATGTTGTCCCCGGGAGATTAACCAATATGCTCAAGATAAAAAGATAAAATTCTAGATAAAAAAGATAATTTTTAAGATAAAAACCATGATATGTAAGATAAAAAAGATAAAAATAAAGATAAAACATAAATATTAGTTTAGGAATAAATGATTATGGACTTGTTGTTTGGCGGCGATTACTGTCTAAATGAAGAGGGCGCATCCTTTGAAGCAAAATCGGCAAGCGGCGGTATACCGCTGAGCGTATGGGAATCTTACTCCGCTTTTGCGAACTCTTTCGGAGGTACTATTGTCCTTGGTCTGGAGGAGACGGAAGACGGCAGGTTGTTGGTAAAAGGCATCAAAAACACCGATAAAATAGTGAATGAGGTATGGAACACGGTCAACAACCCGCAGAAGGTGAGCTGCAATGTTCTCAAATCGGATGATGTGAAGATCGCGGAACACAATGGAAAAAAACTGGTGATCATAAACATCCCTCGTGCCGATAGGCATGATTGTCCGATATACATAAACGACAGGATGAACGGAGGCACCTTCCGTCGCAATGGGCCGAACGACTATCGCTGCACTAAACCCGAGATTGCAGGAATGATGCGAGAAAGTGCAGATATGCCAATTGATACATCTGTCCTTGAAGATTTTGATATGGGTGACATTGACCGCAGCACCCTCTCAAGATACAGAACGTTCATGAGACTTGGAGATGAGAAACACATCTGGAACACCGTTCCGGACAATGAGTTCCTTAGACTCATTGGAGCTGCAAAGAAAGGCGAAGACGGTAATCTGCATCCGACGTTGGCAGGTCTTCTGATGTTTGGCATGGAATACAGAATAACCTGTGAAGTGTCAGATTATAAGCTCGATTATATCGAATATATGAAACCAGGAGTGGAATGGGAATACCGCATCGTTTCTGGCGATGGCCAGTGGACAGGGAACGTATTTGATTTCTACACGAGTGTGAGCAATCGCTTAGGGATGTCAACAGGTCGGCCCTTTGCAATCGGTGAGGATTGGAGAAGAGTTAATGATACAGATATAGACAAAGCACTCAGAGAATCTCTCATTAATGCATTGGTGCATGCAGACTACCGCGGCCGCATGGGAGTTAGGATAGAGGTGAGGCCGAATGTCGTAACAGTGAGGAATCCGGGTCTGTTCCGCATACCGATACAGGAGGCGGAAGAAGGAGGATACAGCGACCCCCGCAATCCAACTCTTGCAAAAATGTTCTCGCTGGTCGGTGCGGTGGAAAGAGCGGGCAGCGGCCTGTATCGCATAATGGAGATATGGAAAAAGAACGGCTTTGAGCAACCTCTGATCGAAGAAAGCCTGAATCCGCCAACAGTGAAGGTTACTCTTATAATGAAAATGGATCCCAAGACTTCAGCCATATCGGAGGAAGAGAAGATTCTTGGGCTGATGGCATTAGACAACGGCATATCCATTGAAAAGGTATCCAAAGAGACAGGCATACCTAAATCAAAAGTCGAGGCGGCCGTGAAGAGGCTTAGAGACAGAGGCAGACTGGAAAGAACGGGCGGAAAGAAGGGCGGACGTTGGATCGTCAAATGATCCGGTCTCAAAGCGAAGGAGCACGGCAATATAATTCAAGTTGGAGTGATATTCTCTCTGCATGATAAAACTGGATGTACTGGCGATCGGAAGCCTTCAGAGAGATGAGAACGGGAAGGTGTTCGATGCACATTCCTCGTCTGTTCTCATCAGAACGGATGAGAGGATGATCGTGGTCGACACCAGCACCCATTACATGAGGCCTGCCATAAAAACAGCCTTCAAACAGATAGGCGTTTTTCCGAAGGATGTTGATACGGTGGTGCTGACGCACTGCCATTTCGACCATGTCGGGAACAACGGCATGTTCGAGAACGCAGACATCCTGATACATCCGGATGAGTGCGATGCGGTAGAAAGCGCTAAGCCGCTGGATGTTGACAAAGAGATCGTTACTGGGGTGAAGATCGTCCATACTCCCGGGCACACAAAAGGCTCGATAAGCGTCTTCGTCAAAGCAGATAAAAAGTATGTGATCGCCGGCGATGCGATACCGAAATACGGCAACTATGAGAGAATGGTGCCTCCGGCGATAAACACCGATGAAGGACTTGCACTGGAAAGTTTAAAGATGATAACCAAGTATGCTGATGTGATAGTACCGGGGCACGATCCCCCTTTCTTGGTGAACAGGTGATAAAAGTGGCAAAAAGAGAAGAGATGGAGGAGTATCTGTACATCCCATGTCCTAACTGTGATGATCTCACAGAGCATGATATACTGAAAGGAAGGGAGGGGAAGGGCAACATCACCGGCACATTCAGATGTTCCGAGTGCGGGAGAGTGTTCTCCGATACGGTAAGGATCCCGGAGCCCCTCAGAGTGAAGGTGCTGTTCAGCGACGGCGATGTGACGGAGACGATCGAGACCGAATTGATGTCGAACGAGATACTGTCCATCGGAGATGAGTTCTATCTCGAAGACGAAAGGAGAGTATGCATAACTCACATAGAGACCGAGGACGGCAAGAAAGGAAAGAAGTTCCAGGCAGATAAGATCAAAGCACTCTGGGTCAAACAGTTCGACGTGCTCAGCGTCAAGGTGTCCGTCAACGATGGGCAAAAGACCTATTCGGTGAGGACCGAAGCCGAGCCGGAGGATGAGTTCGCAACTGGAATGATCCTTACATTCGATGAGTTCGATGCCCTTGTCCATGCGATAAAGACAAAAGAGCGCCTGATAAAGAACGGGTCCGCCGAGGCGAGGGAAATCACGAGGATATACGGCAAGATCAGGAAGAAGAGATATGACGTCCTTGATCTGGAAGAGGACGACGATCAGGACGGATTCGATTTCGACAAGGATTGACAGTCATCGCAGGGGAGGATATGATCCAGAACATCTGAGATGTTGCCGGATTGCACTACATACGTCGCAGCCTCCTTTGTGAAATCATCAGTCGGGTTGAAGGCGATCGATACCCCGGAATCCCTGAACATCGGTATATCGGTGTAGGAATTCCCTATCGAGACCGTCCTGTCCTTTGTGGTCCCGTATTTTTCAATGAAGCGTCTGACGCTGATGCCTTTGTCATTAAGGTCGACGTTCATCATCCCTTCTCCGGTAAGGGTCCCGTCCGGGTTGCTGCATATCCCGTCCGCAACGTAATCGTCGAATCCGAACTCTTCCGCGATCATCCTTGCGGCGATGTCCACGCCGCCGCTGACGATGACGCAGCGGATCCCGTTGCTTTTCAGGCATGCGACCGTTTCCTGTATCCCCTCGGTGAGCGGCATATTCTGGAAGAATCTTATGAGGTCCGAGATCCTTATGTCCGGTTTTACAGCCTTCCACTGAGAGATGTCCCTCCTCATGAACTCCGGCTGGTCGATCTCTCCGCTGATGTACGCTCTGTATGTTTCGTCGTTGTCAACATCGAGGCACAGGTTGAGCCAGTGCCACGAGCTTCTCAGGGCGGTAAGGACACCATCCATATCGAAACATACGAGATCGTATCTTTTCATTGCTGGGTGCATATTCGAATCGGGATAAAATGATTGGCTGTTTGCGGCATGCGATCAGGACAAAAGCGTCAGGATGCCCACCGCGATGAACAGCGTGACGAGTGTCACAGGCACCCCGATCAACGCGAACTTCCAGAAGTTGAAATGCACGCCCTCGCGCTCAGAGCGTTCCGATACTATCACATTGGCGGCGGAACCTATCAGAGTGGCGTTGCCTGCTAAGGTGGAAGAGGCGGCGAGAGCGATCCAGAGCATAATGTTGCCTTCCGGAAGCATATTTCCTATAAGCATGACCGCGGGCACGTTGCTGACAAGGTTGGAAAGGACAGCGGAGAAAGCGGTTACGCTCATTATGGACGGGGTCTCGCCGTCTCCGAATCCAGGGAACACAGAGGCTATCTGAGCCAAAAGCCCGGACTCGGTGACTGCGCCCATAAGTACGAACAAGCCGATGAAGAACACGAGTATACGCCAATCGACCTTCTTTGCAACCCAAACCGCATTCTTTGCGGATTTTGACATAACAACGGCAAGTGCCAAGATCCCCGCGGTCAATGCGATGACATAGATCGGGATGCCAAGCGGTCCGGACACAACGAATCCCGCCAATGCGCCGAGCATTATCGCCACGGTCGCCCACAGCCTGAATCGATCTACCTCCATATCTGCGCCGAGCGGCTGAGAGGGAGTGTCGGCAGTCAGGTTCTTTCTGAAGATCAGGAGTATGAAAAGGAAAGCTATCGGCAGGCACAGCAGAGAAACAGGGAAGGCATGAGCGGCGAATTCTATGAAAGAAAGCCCCGCTTCAGATGCTATGTAAGCGTTCTGAGGATTGCCGACAGATGTTGCGAGACTTCCTATGTTAGCAGAGAACATCACGCCGATAAGATATGGGATCGGGTTGGAATCGGTATATCTGCAGCATCTTATCACAATCGGAGTGAAGATCAGAACAACAGCGTCGTTCAGAGCAACAGCGGAAAGCACTGCGCATATGATCATCACATATGCCAGCAGCCTTATTTTGCTGCCTGAGAATCTGATAAGAAAATCGGAGACGATGCGGAAGAACCCTGAGAATTCGAGACCCGCCACCAGCATCATCATCCCCAGCAGGAGGAAGATCACATTCAGATCGACATACTCCGGAAGGTCTGTTAAAGAAACAAGTCCGAACAGGATCACCAGAATGCCGCCGACAGCCGCCGCAACGCCGCGGTCAATCTTGAGTTTCGGAATATTACCGACCGAAATAAGAGCATATGTGAAAACAAATATCGCTGCTGTAACCAAAATGGTGTTCAAAGTATGCCTTGAGAGTAATCATCGCAGGGATGATTAACTTTTTTGTGGAATCTGGCGATTGCGTTCAGACTTTTCCCTTATCGATCATCTTTTGCACGATCTGCAAGTATTCTTCGCCAGCATACCATTCGACGAATCCGCATTCCATGCACACCCATCGATGTACCACGGTCTTAGGATAGGGTTTGTCGCTGTCAAGGACCTTTTTGCTGCTGCATTTCGGACATGTGCCTGTCTTTTTCATCTCAACAACCTCTTGTCTTTTCATACTCAACGGCGTTAATCATATTTCAATTGGATACAGACATGATGCGTTGACGCTCTCTATGATATTTGCACGATTCTCTTATGCAGCAGAGTCCGCATTTGGGTTCATCGGTGCAAATCGGTCTCTCGATGCCCGAATGAGCACTCTGCCCTGCATCAACAGATCTGCAGAATTCCCAGATTATCCAATCGATATTGCTGAGGCAGAGTCCCGTCTTGTTCTTTGCTTCTTTTCCCCATTCAATAATATCAATGTCGCTGGACGGCTCTATGCCGAAAACCCTTTTCAGAAAACGCTTGACATGCACATCCGGCTTGATCCTGTCAACACCGACGTAGATCAGGTACTCTGCTACGAGGGCCGGTCCGTAGCCTCTAAGTCCTTTCACGCATTCTTCGAAATATTCAGGGCCTTCGGCGGAATGTATTTTCAGAAGGTCCCTGATTGTTATGATGTTGTCATGTAAGCTCTCGCAAAGCTTCTTTCTGAATCTTCCGACCTGGATTTTTCTGAGTTCTTCAAAGAAGTATTCCCAACCTCTGCCGCGTTCCAGCTCCTCAAGTATTTTATCGGTGTTCCAATCATAGAATGCCCGGTCGATATCTTCCAGTTTTCTTTCGATGCTGGACCATTTTGCTCCCTGAGATAATTTTGAATAGACCAGCCCGCGGATGTGATAATCTAAAGTGTATGTTTTCTCCTTCATACATTTCTCGAATCTATTTCGATTCTCTTCGAAAATCTTCTTAAATTCCTCATCGCCTAACAGATACCCAGCCATGGCATTCAGGATCTCACCGACATCTTCCGTGACAGTTAGGTTCTGACGGCACACCATGGAAAAATGTATGGGGAAGGGCGTACAAAAAGACCACCATTGGTTGCACATCATTCGCCATTGCGTTCATTGATCAACTTAATGACATTCTCAATGAATGTTCCCAGCAGTCCGCGCTTCGCCATCTCGGGGTATCCCAGATGTATGTCTCCATGGCCGCTGAGGCATATTATCTTGTCACGGGCAACCTCTTTGTTTTTAAAAAGCAGACCAGAATTCAAATTCTGTTCGCATATCCAATCATACAAAGCTTTGTCTGTGCCGAAGTACTTTGCTAATTTGCGGTCGCTGCCTGAGAAACAGTGATAGAGTGTTTCATCTATCTTATCTTTTGAACAGCTATACCGAACATTGTTCATTCTGCCGTCTGGGTCGGGCGGAGGAAGAAAGAGAAAATTGCCCGGAGAATGGTAGACTTCCGCGAATGGGCGAAAAACCCTGTTCACTTCACAAAAGCCATCTTCTTCTGCGTTGGCAATTAAAAAATCAATATCCTCAAAACATTTCCCAAAAGATTTTTTATCTGGATCGGGTGGTGTCAGCCCCCTCTCTATAAGCGCCGCATTATATGGTGTCCAGAAGGAAACCATTATGTCGCCTCTCAGTGCGCGTTTCTTGTTGCCATACGCTGTGTGACCTTCCAAAGTGAAATAGTAGCGGGCATCTGCATCATAGGTTGTTCTTGGCAGATGTCCTTTTCTTTGAATCACATCGGCGCATATCCTATAGTAGTTTAGCAGCCGAATAAGCGGATCATCGGAATTTTCAGGCATAAATTCCGGTCGAGATTCTTTTATGTAATCATCAAAAATTCCTTTTATCAAATCGCTGGCTATGTCGCTACCAGACATTTGTATCTCCGATTCCATCTGCAGCCTGTTGTCCGTTCACTCTCTCTTATATGTTATAAGTATGCCCCTGCCGAAATCGCTCCCCCCGCCGCCGCCCATGAAAGAATATGTGACGAGCTCCCAGCCCTCCGATTGTCTTTTGGCTATCAGCTCGTTCAATTCTTCCACTTCTTTCTCGTTGATAGATGATGTAACTAGTTTGAAGGATGTTCTCATTATTTCAGTTTTGTATCTTATCGTACAATCACCGAATCCGTATAGTGTTTTTATGCGTTTAAACGCTTGGCAACCAGATGATTCGATAAAACGTAACGGTTGTTCGGAGGTTGACACATACTCCGAATGTTCGGGTGAGGTTTGTTATTCTAGATGAAAAAGAGGCCCGACACCATAAAATCCTCCGCGGGCCATTCTCTTGCATGGCGTACGACGGCAGATACAGGATCGAGGATATCGACGATGTTGAAAGAATTGTCTATTTTGATCCGTTCAAGATTAAGAAGATCACAGGAACAAGACTTGCTCCGATCCTGGGGAAAGGCGATTTCCAGACACCGTTCTCGGTCGCATTGGACCTTGCAGGTATCTATCGCGAGGATATCAGAACAAAATATGTCAAGGCAGGCAATGTCCTTGAACCTGTGCTCAGGTCGCATCTCGGGAAGAATGTTTCCTTGCTCATATCATTGCTGGGTCTTCCCGAGGGATTCAAGGCGGCCATAGAAGAACCGGTCCCCGGAGAGATGTGCGGCTATGACCATTTCCACAATGAGAACGTATTCGGCGGGCTTGTGGACGGTTACGTAACAGCCGATGGCAAGAGAAACGCCATCCTGGAGATCAAGACCTCCGGCGAAAGAGAGAAATGGATGGATGAAAATGGAAATTATACCAATGTGGCAGAGCAGTACATGCTGCAGGCGTCGCTGTATGCGGAGCTCTCCCGCTTGGACAGTATCGTATTTCTGGTCGGATTCTTGGAGGAAGCCGATTACGACAGACCTAAGCTTTGGGCCCCCAATGACGATAATACAAAAATAATCATCAAAAAGAAACTGGATATGAAACCCTACATGAAAGAGGCCGCAGACTGGTACAACGAATATATGAAGAACGGCCTGACACCGGAATGGACGGATGCAGACAAGGATCTAGTGAAATACCTCAAGGCATACAAACCCGGAAAGCGGTAAAAGACAGATAAGGTGTTGATTCATGGAAAACAATGTTGCGCCGTGCAGGTTCAATGCCAGAGCAGAATGGCGGGAATGGTTACAAGACAACCACGACAAGAAAAAAGAAGTCTGGTTCGTTTTTCCACTGAAAGCTTCCGGAGAAAATACGATATCATATAACGACGCCGTCGAAGAAGCCTTATGTTTCGGCTGGATCGACAGTACAGTAAAGGTACTTGACGATACTCACAAGATCCAGAAGTTTTCTCTGCGCAATCCGAAAAGCAGTTATTCTCAAGCTAATAAGGAACGGCTCCGTTGGCTTTCAAAAGAAAGAATGATCCATCCGACACTCAAAGAGGGCGTTGAAAAAATATTGAGCGAAGAATTCGTCTATCCTGAGGACATCCTCGAAGCCATCAAAAAAGACGAAACTGCCTGGAGATATTTTCAGCAGTTTTCAGATTCATACAAACGGATACGGATCGCCTACATTGACGCTGCCCGTAAAAGACCCGATGAGTTTGCGAGGCGTCTGAACAACTTCGTTGATAAAACAAGGAAAGGGAAAATGATTCCTGGCTATGGCGGTATAGACAAATATTATTGAACGGCTTTTTCATAGCGGAAATTAAGCATTTTTATTCATAACCGGTAAAATCACACGATCCTCAGCAAGCGAGATTAATCTAATTTTTTTAATAAGGAGGCCTCTAAATATTTGAGAGTTTTATATAGTATAAGTTGAGATGATTCTTATATTGGAATATACGTCCAACTCACGATATCAATGAATAACAAAATGATTGCTATCATAATCGTGGCCATTGTTGTGGCCGCAGGAGCCGGGGCAGTATTTCTGTTAAAAGACAACTCAGACAGGCTGCCCCTGCAGTCTACCACGAAAGAGACGATGCGCCTGAATGTGTGCGGCAACGCAGATCTAAACAATTATCTTGATGAGAGGGACATCGAGCATATACAGGCAACAATAGACGGTAAGGAAGAAAAGACACCTTTAACAGACGCCAACAGAGACGGAGTGATCGACCAGAAGGATATAGATAAGGTCCGAGAAATAATGGAGTTCCGGGCAGAGAGTATGTGGTATTTAGACCTCAATGGCAAATATGCGTGCATAGAAGGGCCAATTGAATCGGTCGCAATACAATATTGGCCGACACTTCAGGGACTGATAGCCATCGGAGCCCAGGGCCTCATCGATTATGCAGACAGCAGTACGCTCAACAGCATAAACTCCGGACAATACGGAAAGGCTTTGGCAGGTTCGGGGATACGTTCCTTCGGAAGCGGGTTCGGTACTGCTTATGACTTTGAGACCATGCTGTCCATCGGTGTGGACACCATCATATGCGGTTCAGCCAACATTTATTTTGTAGGTATCGAAGACCGGTACACAGAAACAACGAAGATAAATATGATCAGACTTCCGCTTTGGGAGGGGAACAATGTTGCATCTGCATATCTGACCCTTGCCTATCTGTTAGGCAGCAAAAGCTATGTCGATGCCGCTTATGAGTACATGGCATATGTCAATGACATTATGAATCTGATTGATGAGCGACTCCCGTCTGCTTCAGAGCGGAAATCGATCCTTGTCACATATTATTCGGCCGGGGCGTCGGCTCTTGATGTCGAGATAGAATGCAGAGGCAGCGGAAGCTATGAATGCAGCGTGATCGCAGGCCTCAACAATCTTGCATCCGGCATCAATTCCGGCGCCATTCTCTCAGAGGAAATGTACTATGGCACAGATATAGAGTATTTGTTATCGAAGAATCCAGACTACATACTGATGCTGCACAACAGCGGGCTGTTCAAGACAAAAACAGATCAGAAAGACGCCTACGACAAGTGGACAGCTTATCTGACGACCACAAGCGCATACAAACAAGGCAACATCATGGTTTCCGCGGCGGGACTAACGTCGGGGCTGTTCCAGACAACCCTTGCTTTGATGATAGCGTGCCAAATTTATGAGGATGAGTTCTCGGACATTGATTCATATGCCAAGCTGCAGGAACTGGTAGACAGATTCACGCTGCTGAACAAAGGCATATCTCCGTCAAGCGATGACTATTTTGATGTCAATGTAAACGGGGCATACTTGTACGTTGGGTGACGGGCCGCCTTCAAACATCTTTATTTTTTTTCTAAAAGCGGTTGTTATCATGAGGTTGCAAAAAGGAAACAATGCGGAGATCGATTCAGATTTTTCCTTCAGTAGCGTGTCGGGGCAATTCAGGAAATACATATGGAGAAAGTATGTTTTCATCATCATCTGTCTTATGGTCTCGTTGGTCGTGGCGGTATACGCACTGACCATAGGCACATATGATATTGGGTTTGGGGAATGCTTCCGGATACTTGTTGACCATTTGCAGGGAAATATCCTCGATCCGACAAAGGACGTCATCGTTTGGAATGTAAGGCTGCCGCGGATCTTGCTTGGGGCGGTCGTAGGCGCCGGACTCGCGGTCGGGGGCGCCACAATGCAGAGCGTTCTGAAAAACCCGCTTGCCGATTCCTATACAACAGGCATCTCCTCGGGAGCATCATTCGGCGCGACCATAGCGATCATTTTGGGACTGACCGTTGCAGGAGGCAGAGGAGCGATTGTGGCCAATGCGTTCATTTTCTCGTTAGTCCCGGTCCTGTTGATAGTGGTCATCTCCGGACTCAGAAAAGTCTCTCCCACCACCATGATATTGTCCGGGATAGCTATAATGTATGTATTCAACGCAATAACAACGGTGCTTATGCTTATGTCAGACCCAGATGATCTGGCAGCGGTCTACAGTTGGCAAGTGGGGACACTGAGCACTGCTACATGGGACAGCATACCGATATCATTTGCAGTTACCTCTGCGGGGATCATAGTTCTCGCGCTGCTGTCAAACAAACTTAATATTCTGTCGGCGGGAGACGAGAGCGCCAAGTCCCTGGGAGTGGATGCCAACAAGATAAGGATAATATCGCTCCTGACGGTTTCATTGATAACGGCAAGCATAGTGAGTTTTACCGGCATCATCGGATTCGTCGGACTTGTGTCTCCGCATGTGGCAAGGCTGTTCATAGGTTCGGATAATAAATTTCTGATACCCGCATCAGCAACGTTCGGCGTAATGCTTGTTTTGATATCGGACCTTGTGGGAAGAACAATAATCGCACCCGCCGTCCTTCAGGTCGGAGTTGTCACGGCATTCCTCGGCGGTCCGCTGTTCTTGTATCTGCTGATCAAACAACGGAAGGAGATATGGTAAAAATGGATGTAGTGATAGAAGATGTCGATTTCTCCTTCGATGAGGGAAAAGTTCTGCACAAGATCAGCATCGTCATTGACGAACCAGGTCTTGTGTGCATCATCGGCCCGAACGGTGTCGGAAAATCCACACTGATCCGTTGCATAAACAAGCTCCTAAAGCCGACCTCCGGGAAAGTGGTTCTGGGAGGGAAGGACATCGAGGAGTTAAAGTACAAGGACCTCTCGAAGTTCATGGGGTATGTGCCAGTGGCCTCGAACGATTTCTTTCCGATGACGGTAATGGAAACCGTGCTGATGGGAAGACATCCGTACCAGAAGTGGTCATATTCGGAAGAGGATCTGAAGGTCGTGTACGACACCATGGAAGTGATGAGCATACAGCACCTTGCAATACGGAACTTCGGCGAGCTGTCGGCAGGCCAGCATCAAAGAGCGATGATCGCAAGGGGATTGGCGCAGAGGCCCGACATCCTGATACTTGATGAGCCCACCTCGAATCTGGATGTAAGGCATCAGCTGGTGGTAATAGAGAGGCTCAGAGACTTAGCCATAGAGAACAAGTTCACGATCATAATGGTCAGCCATGATCTGAATATCGCTTCAAAATATGCGGACAAGGTCATAATCATGGCCACTCCTGGAATAGTTTACAAAGTAGGTACGGCAGAAGAGGTGCTGACCGCAGAGACGATAAGGTATGTCTATGGCGTGGACTGTCAGATAATAGATATCATGGGAAGACCGCATGTGGTACTTTTGAAAGCCTTACCGGAAGAAGAGATACGGAAAATGCATGCAGATGAAGAACAGGGCACATCCAGATGAACTTCTTCAAAATCAGTGTCTGAACACTACAATAACAAATTAGACCCCTCTCAATAAATGCAAGAGAAAGTTTTCTTATTGCCGTTACGTTTTGACAAAGAGAACTCAAATCACAATAATCGATAAGCGGGTCTGAAGGGGATTGACCGCCAACTCTTATCATTTTCAAATTCCTAGATATTCCATTTCGTGTTCACTGTATTCATATAATAATCATACAACAGCCAGATATCAATGTGAGTAAAGGTGAACATGAGGGCGAACAAAGTGAAGATGTTCCCGAAAATGCTTTATGTCGTGTACTCCGTTTCGCTATAAAGTTGGTAGGTTCAGGCGCACCTTGCGCCAAAGGGAAACAAGGTAGCATAAAAAGCAGGATAGTCTTATGGCAAACTACAAAGTAAAGTTGATGAGGCCCGATGATAAGTTGGGTATTGCTAGAGTAATGGATGTTAGGCTAGGTGAAAAAAGATTTTTGACTCCCTTCAAAACACTGAATTCTCCATCTGACTACCATCTGCTTGAAGTGTACCAACCTGTTGATGAGGAACTTATACGCGAATCCAGAGAAGGTCGAACCGACTTAGACAGATTGCCAGGAAAATGTAAGAGCAATACTGTAAATCTCGTTATACCAGAATACCGAGATGTGTCAATTTCAGACAGATCTCTCTGTGATCTTGAAAACAGAATACACCCTAACTCGGACATTATTATCGTACCAAGATGGGATGGAATACTCAAATCGACCAATGAAACCGATCTTCCAACCAGTTTGTGGTCTATATCAAAAAGGTATATCGAAGAAGTCAGGCGCATTAATGGGAAACTTATAATGGGAAATATCCCTATGAATCGTACGCAGTTTGTCATTGATGTGCTAGTAGATAAGTACTTCAAAGAAGGTATTACTTCTTTTGTGTTGGACTATGAGGCCTGCCAAGCTCCAGGGAAAGCACACATTATCCGAAGCTTAGCAAAAAAACTTGTAGATGGTGGGTTTCACGAGGAATCCCTGCTATATCAAATCAATATGAAAAAATCACATAACTATAAAGACATAAAGCCCGCCGATGACCTGTTGTCTTTTGTGGATGGCATAGATATTCTTGGAAACTTTCACATGCGCGGGGGTGGAGGGAAAGAAGGCATTGCAAAAATGTTCAGCCAAGAAGACTGGATTTATTATGATGGCATGATGGGTGGCCGTAGCAGAGAAGAGATAAACAAAGACAACCACAAAAAGATTAACAAAGAGGCAGATATAGTAAAAAAGGAAATTCTCGAGAGTGGGACTGCCTTGGCGTTAGCGAAAAAGAAACGCGGCGCATCCGAATATACCAATATGTCCGCTCAAACCACTCTTGATTTTGGTGGCATAGGTTGGAATTAATTCTTAATTATCTTGTATGCTTGGTTTGATTGTGTACGAGTAATCTTCCCCTTTTCCACAAATTTATCGAGTAACGATAGGGTGTCGCCCCACACAATATTTTCAGATCCAGGAAATCTTTCTGACATGGCTTTTTCTTTTGCTGTGTTGGAAAATTTCTTAACTGCACTCTTATCATCACTTAAAACAACAACTTTATGTCCCCTCAGAGCCACCCCCAATGCGAAAACAAAGACTGACCTCTCACCGATTCCTAACTGTGGAAACATAAATTCCATTTCATTCATTAGTAGCAAATCTGTCGCATTCATTCCTACAACCGACAGACATTTTGGAATCGACCTCGGTATTTTTCTCGTATATTCTGAGACCACATGATCAGTCACAACTATTTGATACCCTTGCAGGCAGCTACTGAGGTCAAGGTCAATCATGTCAAATACATTGATTAATGTGCATGTGTCCATTATCTTTATTGTTGACATATTAGGACTTCCCATTGAGGCCTTCTCTAAATGTCATCACATCTATGTCGGCAAGTTCTGCACCTCTTGCAATAGAAACTTTACCGGTTTTTACCATATTAGTTGCTATAGTAAGGCGATTTCCAAATATCCTATTCTTTTCGTCAGAATTATCAGACATTCCCTCTCCTTTTTGGACATCGTCTGAGTAAATATAGAGAAGCAACTCATCATATGAAAGCGAACTAATAAACTTCACGCTTTCATTAATTTTCATCATCGTAAGATCATCTTTTAAAACAATTTTATCTATATCATTTTTAACTTGCGGTTCTATTCGTATTCGCTCAGCGCTATTTTTTACCAAATATCCTGTGTTGATCAGTTCGTCTCTCCAGCTGTCAACCATTGCACTATATGGGCCAAAATGATGGGGCCGATACCCTGCGCCAGTTTTAGGATCATTTCCCAAAATCTTCAGAACAATATACATCATTTTTTGATAGTGAGTCTTTGTTTGTACTCCATTTGGGGCTTTGCTAACTGCATATAGAACAAGCAAATGTTCTTGACCAAGTTCCTCCTTTTTGACAGTTGGCATTTTAAATCAATATACTCCATTGTAATTTTTTTGTAGTAGAGTATAAACTTGATAGTATGTAAACTTAAGATTTACCGGTACCAAAATATTGCATAAAATTGAAATCATATTGATATATGAAATAGACACAATGGTGGAAATGGGAGGGGTTCCAAAATTTGGCGGCGGCAATACTATGCGCGGGTACCCGCCTCCGCATAATGCAGAAAATCATTGACATATCAGCTTATTATTTGCGGAATATCAGTTAGACGACTTGTCAGAGCCAGATTAATAAAACAACTTCTTCAATCGATGATTATCGGAGGCTACTTAATGTACGGGCACATACATCAACTTAGACAAGGCAGGAACACAAATACTATCAAGATGCTATTTGAATTAAAAAAGAGATGATTATTTGGAAGATTGGGCATACATAGTTTTGATTTTTGTCTCAACAACTATGGGGGCACTAATAGGGATTTATGGGCAAGCGCTGAGGGATTGGTATTTGAGGCCCAAACTCGTTATGGATTTGGAGCTTATTGAGGCCGAATTAATATTAAACATAACAAATAGAGGTATGAAAACAGCAAAAAACGCATCAGTTTCTATCCGTTATAAACATGGAGGAACACATGTTGCAATAATTGAGGAAAATCTTAGCCTAAATCCTAAAACATTGTTTAGGATAGATGCAGGTAATATTTCAGGTGATTGCATATCCTTTGATGATGAGGATATTAAAGCACCTTTGGAGATTCTCATTGTTTGTTCGGCAGAAGATATGGAAACAAAGCGAGAACTATATTACGTGGAATTCATAGATTGCATGGTGTTACAAAGAAAGAACATTAGTGATAATGAAATAAATCAATTTATTGGTCGGGGCCAGAGAATATAAACTGCACCCCATTCAAAGATTCCACCGTCCTTTGTCCTTTTAGAATAATGTATGAATTACACATCTGTAGAGGTATGTCTGAGTCAAGTGTCAAGCTAAGGTTTTATCTATCTGATTGCTACACAAATCAGACATTGTATCAATAATGCTTGTCCAAACTACCATGACCAGGGGTTAATTTCCCATTCCTCGGCTTCTCATGAATTTGTTTATACATCTCGCAAATTCATCAGGTCTTTTACGGGCAACGTCAATGTAAGCAATTCTTATCTTTTTATATGAATCCGAAAATTGTTGAAAGTATGCCCATGCATACTCATCTTCTTTGATGGCTTCGAGCATGTCTTTTGTAAAGACGAATTATTTGCTCAATATTTTGGCAACACCCTCTTTGAGTGTCGGATGGATCAGCCCTTTGTTTGAAAGCCAGCGAAGCCGCTCCATATTGGGGCTTGTGAATAGCTGCTCTTAGGGTTGCGCGGTAAAAACTTTTGGATTTTATGTTTCTCATCTAAAACGACCTTACTGTGCTGTCGATCCAGCCAAAACATAAGGCTTCTTCGACGGCGTCGTTATATGAGATTGCATTTTCTCCAGACGCTTTTAGGGGAAAAACAACCAGGCCTCATTTTTCTTATCATAGTTCTCTTGTGGCCAGTCTGCCATTCTGCTCTGGTGTTAAGTAGCATGGTACAATACTGTTTTCCACGTTGTATTTTACCATAACCCATAAAGAAAATATGTATTTTTGCACTTGGCTGGCGTATTATCAAAAAAGCGGGCCTGAAGGGAATTGACTGCCAACCCATAACCTTTGTTTGGTTTTCACGCATTACATTTCCTGTTCACTGTATTCATTTCATTCACTTTCATATCATCGCCATACAACAGCCAGACATGAGTTGAATGTAGGTGAACATGAGAGTGAACAAATTGAATAAAAAAACCATATAAAAAGACGACTTCTGAAAGAACCCGAAGATACTTATTCGGCAGACAAATACGTATTATCGTTATAGTACGACGGATGATTAAATGAGTATATATCTTAAAAGAGAAAATCGATATGAGGTGAGAGCCGATGGGGCCATCGAGGCATTGAAAAAACTCCCCGAGGGAGTCTATTATGTTGAATGGGATATCAATCTTGACCAGTTTTATCTGGAAAAGAAAACAGAGTTTGTTCTGCCAATAAAGGTGTATGGATCGCAGATTAAGATGGCGGAGAGGGTTGTAAACACTTTCGCAACCAGAACAAATAATATGGGGGTTCTGTTGAGTGGCGGCAAAGGTAGCGGTAAAACATTGCTCGCAGAGCAGGTATCAGATCTTTTGATAAAAAAGGCATTCCGACGATCGTTATTGCTCAACAGTATGAAACAGATATGCTTGGAGACTTTTTGAAGAATATAACAGATAGATGCTGTGTTATCATGGACGAGTTTGAAAAATTGTTTGAAGACAACGGCGAGTATGCTAAATCTCAATCTGGGCTGCTAACTCTATTTGATGGGTTGGTTCAGGGCAACAAACTTTTCATTCTTACTACAAATGAGACGGGACAAATCAATGAAAATCTTCAGAACAGGCCAGGAAGAGTTTACTATCACATCAAATTTTGCGGGGCAGGAGACGATGTGATTGAACAATACTGTAAAGAGAATCTCACCAATCAAAACTGGACTGATCAGATAAAGAGTATCAAGACCATACTCAACGATTCATTCTCATTTGATGTTCTAAAAGCAATTATCGAAGAATCGAATAGATATAAAGAAGAGCCGCTCGAATGCGTCAAAATACTCAACATCACGCCCGAAACTGTATATGGAACATATATTGGAAAGGTGTACAAAAATGGGAAATCTTTTGTGGATGGTCCAAATGGTCAAAAAGAGGAAGTTGTCATTGAGGACGAATATCGGCTCAACATTCTGTCGGAATTTGAAGTAAGTATCCTTATGTGGGATAGGAAAGAGGAAGATTGGAACTGGAAAGAACTTAATCTGGGCCCCCATTGTCTGAAGTCTATATCTAATAATACCATAACATATGAGGCGAGCGGCCTTACGTTCATATTCACAAGAATGGATGATCATATCAATCACTGGTCAAGCTATCAAACAAAGTTTGAGAAAAAATGAGGTTTTATTCACGCATTCGCGATGCCCGATAATATCGGGCTAGGCCGAGATTTACACATGCGGGCATGTGTATGCGCGACCAGCAGAGTGTATAGTCTCAAATGGCCTATTATCGGAGGATCATCGTTGTCTCATGAGGCTTTTCTGTTGTGTAATTCCTGAAGTTTCCTGGGCCTATCATCTATCGATCTAAGCTCCAAAGGATCCAACTTCAACTCTGCAGGCTGTTTCAAAGCTCTTTCTCTTGCGGCCATGAACTGATCGGGCCCATTTGCCGCTAATCTCTCTGTGATCAGTATCCCGATATTGCAAAGATTCTCTTCTTGTGTGATTGTTCTCCATTCATCGCGGGCAAGAACGACAGAAGAAACCCGTATCCGTCATCGTCGCACGCATGCCTGCCTTGAACTTTTACATCAATGTTCTTGATAGAGCCTAATCCAGACAACCAAAAAACCAACAGGCGGGCCTGAAGGGATTCGAACCCTTGGCCGATCGATTAAGAGTCGATCGCTCTACCTAGCTGAGCTACAGGCCCCGTGCGCCTCTTGATTGCATAATGATAGATAAAACTGTCTGTTTCATATTTTCAGAAGTACGACGATCTGCGAACACAAACCCTATAATCTTCGGGGGCATATCCGGAGATGATGACAGAACTCCGGGTCAGGGACCTAATGACCACCCAGGTGTCGACAGTCAAGCCGACCGACACAGTAAAAAGGGCCACGATAAAGTTTGCAGTTGACAACTCTACCGGCGCGCCGGTAGTGGACAACAGGAATCACGTCATTGGAATGATAACGGAGAAGGACATCCTCGCGCTGATCCTCAAATATCAAAAGAAGCTCGATGATGATCCGACGACCAACCGCTCCCTCCTCAGCCTGCCGATGGACGGGGACATCCACGATCCTGCTCTTGTGGAGACCATCAAAGCAATATCGGAAATGACGGTCGAGGACATAATGACAAGAAGCGTTCTTACCACATCCCCGGATGAGAAGATAGTCGAAGCCCTCAAGAAGATGATGAGCCTCAACGTGAACCGCCTGCCGGTCCTGGAGAAAGGAGTAATGGTAGGGATACTGTCAAGATCGGACATAATTTTCTATATCTACAAGAAAAAGATCTGAGGCCGATGTTCGAGGTACATGTCCTTGCAAGCGGAAGCGACGGGAATTGCACGGTCATACAGTTAGATGATGAAGCCATAATGATAGATGCCGGGATCAGTTGCAAAAGGATAATGGGCCTTATGGAAAAGGAAGGGATCGACCAAAGGTCGCTGAAAGCCCTTCTCGTGACGCATGAGCATGTGGACCACATCTCCGGCGCAGGCCCCGTATCGAGAAAGTTCGACATCCCGGTCTTTTGCAACAGGGCGACCTTCGAATGCAGCGACATCGGCAGCGTCAAGCATGAAGAGATCAAGACAATGGGGTCCTTCTGCATCGGGAGCATGAACATCACTCCCCTCCCGACCTCCCACAATGCGGCGGAGCCGAACGCTTTCTTTGTCGAGGCGGATGATAAGAAGGCATTGGTGGCCACCGATACGGGAAAACTGACATTCCAGGTGGAGCACGCGCTGAAACAGGCGGATGTCGCGGTCATCGAGTCCAACTATGACAAGAAGATGCTTGCGGAAGGCCCTTACCCCCTGTATCTGAAAAGACTCATCGCAAGCGACATAGGACACCTGTCCAACATAGATTGCGCCGAAGCGCTAAAAAGGACAATGAGAGACAACAGACAGATATTCCTGGCACATCTCAGCAAGACCAACAATGCCCCGGATATTGCGAGGGAGACGGCGGCGGAGATGACCGGGCTGAAAAGACTTTTTATCGACTGTCTAGAATTCCCCGGAGACACCAGAACGATCAAGGTCCGGGGTTGACCATTACCGCTTTCTCTCTGCGGATAAGCGCCATTGCCATGCCCTTCGGCATTCTTACGATGTCTTCTTTGGACAGCTCATAATTCCGGTCCGGGCCTGAGAACAGAGGAAGATCCTCCAAAACTCTTATGACGACCATCTCTTCCTCCACCGTTTCTTTTTTATCAGGTTCTTCTGGCACACACGCCGGCACCTCCTCCGCAGCCGGCTCCGGCATCTCTTCGGCGGCCGGTTCGGGAACAGGCTTTTTTCTGACCGTAGCAGGCTCGGGGACCTTCTTCTCGGCGGCAGGTTCAGAGTCTATTTCCGGAGGTTCGAACTTTTTCTTGCCGCTGAGCCGGTCCACTATCCCGACATGTTTTTTGGAGATGTCGAGGATGCTGTCGTAATATGTCCTTTCCTCGGGAGTAAAATGGTCGACCGCGTTCTGCCCGCCTCTTGCTCCTATGAGAGCGAGCGATGCTATCTTTCCCATCCTGATCTCTGTTATCTCTTTTGACATCAGGATCGCTTTTTTGCGCCGCTGGTTGACACCCTCGCATATTATCGAATCGGGATCGGCGGAAAGATGTTTCTCATATTCTGTTCTGATGCTTATGATCAGGCCCGCCATGGCAGGGTACAGATCCTTTCTGACCGCCGATACCGTATTAGATTTTTTCTCCATCCGGTATATGGTTCCTAGGTCCTCAAAGGACATGGAGTCAGAATTCTTCAACATCATCACCTCTGCTATACCCTATTTTCATGCCGTTATATGGTTTTATTCACGTCATGGGCTGTTTACTTTTTACGTGTAACCCATTTGGAATTCCTATCCTTTCGTTCCGCTTCATATCCAAGCGGCAATTCAGCGATGTCGGCAACAGATCCATCAAGCGTAAAGATCGCATCGAGCGACACGATCATTGCCTCGCTGGTCTCATGGGTCTTACCGCACAAGAACTGCCACATCCCGTCGTCTTCGTCATGGGATGCATAAAGGATCGCCTGATGATCCCTAATCACATGGCAGCATGTTATTGTCGCTGTGTTCTTTTCATCTTTGAAAGGGAATCTTCCAGACATGATCGCCCGAATCTCTCTGTACGTTATATTGTTTTATTCGCACCATGCTTTCAAAAATACTTCTGCGATGACTCTTTTTACTTTGATGTCATTCGCTGTCCTAACGGCAAACAGAAAAGAGAGTGATGCAAAATGCAGAGTAAGATAGGCAACGGTATTATTCTCGTGTTAATCGTTTCAGTTCTTATTTTGTGCATACTGTTCCGTATATGGATCGGCGTTGTCATAGTGGCTCTTGCTCTGGCTGTCCATTTGAACCTTTGGAAGAAATACAGATACGACTGCCCGAAATGCTCGATGTCCTTTCAGCCTTCATCATTCATAGAGTCATTGACCGCTCTCAACTTTGGCGAGCACAGGAAAATGAAATGCCCCCGCTGCGGATTCTATGGTCTCATGAAAACCGTCAAAATCGATGAAAATCGCCGTTAATAAATACGGCGAATGTCTACTCTGGACGGGGCACCATTGATGGACAGGAAAAAGGCAATCAAAAAGATCGAAAGATACCAGCGGATGGCCGCTCGATTTGTGAAAAAGGCAACAACGGCAGGCGAACGTTGGATCGACACATCATGCGACAAAGTGAGGGTGCTGGAATATGGGTTCGATTCTCAGGAGAAAAAGCCCCTGTTCGTCGATATACATGGAGGAGGGTGGGCGCTCATGTTCCCGGAACTCGACGAAGGGATCAACCACTGCCTATTGGAAAAGACAAAGGTCAAGATCATCAGCATAGATTATCCCAAGGCTCCTCAAAATCCATTCCCGATAGGGATCGAAGCTACCTACGAAGTGATCAAGCACTACTATGATAATGCTGAAGAGTACGGGATCGACCGAGACAACATCGGGATCGGAGGCTACAGTTCAGGAGGGAACTTCGCGACCGTCGCATGCATAATGGCAAATGAAAGGAAAGATATCAGGTTCAAGTACCAGATCCTCTGCTATCCCGGCACCGATGCCGCCGAAGACCCCTACAATAAGCCGAAATGCAAAAAGGGGCTGACTAACAAGATGATCGAGGCGATCGTCCTCAGCTACTTCACGGATCCGGAGGATGCAAAGTCCCCGTATGCTTCCCCAGTCTATGCGACAAACGAACAATTGACGGGACTCCCGCCCGTTCTTATGATATCGGCGGGGGACGGCGACCCGCTTACGCCAGAAGGGCACCGCTACCGCAAAAAGCTCGAAGACGCGGGAGTGCGCGTGGAACTGCATGAATTCAAAGGCGTTCTCCACGGCTTCATGCAGGAAGAGAGCCTGGCCGCGGAGGAAGCCATAGGCCTGATGATTGATTTCATAAACAGCCAACAGGGGCATTGAGCAGAAAATGCAGATCGAAGACGTCGTAAGGGTCAGGGATTCCGGAGTAGAGGTTGACATACTGGTGTCTCCGAGGTCCGGAAGGTCCGGGATCGAAGGGATCGACGACTGGAGAAAGAGGCTGATCGTTAAAGTAAAAGCCCCGCCGCTTGACGGAAAAGCGAACAGGGAGACGGAAGAGATCTTATCCATGGCCTCGGGCTCTCCGTCCTCAGTGATATCCGGGCATACCAACAGACAGAAAACGATCTTCATCGAGGGGGATCCTGCCGCAATAATATCAAAACTGAGGGATCATGTTGGATGACGAGGAGAGGCTGGCTGAAATAAAGGAGGTATTGGAAGAACTCGAAGAGCTCGCCGCAGACCATGTTATCCTGATAGAGGGGCCCAAGGACAAAAAGGCTCTGAACTCGATAGGGATCAAGGGAGAGATATTCATGACACAGTCGGAGGGCGGGCCGATCAAAGCAGCCGAATACGTCTCAGAACACGGCGGAAAAGCGGTGATACTGACAGACTGGGACCGCAGAGGCGGAACGATCGCCCGCGAGCTTGAAAATCAGCTGTCCGCCTTGGGACTCGTGTACGACAGCCGCATCAGGGCGAGGCTTTCCTTCCTGTGCAAGAAGGACATCAAGGACATCGAATCGCTGGATAAACTGCTGGAAAGATTATCCCTCAGCAGCCACAGCTGACCTTATGGGAACACCAGCACGTGAAATGTGCATACTTATTAAATCTCCCAGAATGCTCTCATGTTCATGTTCGACACAGTCAAGGGCACGGCCTCTGAGATAAAGGACATGAAAATAAGAGGTGCCGGCAGAATAGCCCGCGCCGGAGCGTCCGCAATGGGGGAGTTCGCCGAAAATTACAGGGGTGGATCCCTGGAGGAGTTCAGGAAGGACCTTGAGACTGCTAGGAACATCATGCTTGAATCCAGACCTACCGCGGTCTCGCTGTGGAATGGGGTCCAGGCGTGTGTGAGGGATGTGCACAGCGCATCTTCTCTGGAAGAGGCCAAGAATTCAGTGGCATGCAACGCGAAGCTGTTCATTGAAGCATCATCCGAGGCTGTGGAAATCATAGCCAAGATCGGGGCGAAGAGGGTGCGCGACGGGGATGTGCTGCTCACGCACTGCAACAGCAGCGCCGCCATAGGCGTCATAAAGAGCGCCCATGCCCAAGGCAAAGATATCAAAGTATACGCAACAGAATCCCGTCCTTGGAGACAGGGGCTGCTTACGGTCAGAGAACTTTCCGAGGCAGGCGTAGATGTCACACTTATCATCGACAGCGCCGTGCGTTCCGTCATGAGCAAAATGGACGGCGTCTTCGTCGGCGCAGATACCGTGACATCGAGCGGGGAGCTGATAAACAAGATCGGAACATCGCAGCTGGCACTTGCCGCTAACGAGGCGGGGGTGCCGTTCAATGTATGCGCAGAGACATACAAGTTCTCCCCGATGACCATGTTCGGCGACAGTGTGATCATCGAAGAGAGGGAATGCAGGGAAGTGGCGGAAGCGGGAATGATTCCGAAAGGCGTCAAGATATACAATCCGGTCTTCGATACCACGCCCGCAAGATACATTGACGCAATAATAACGGAGCTGGGGATAATCTCGCCCGGCTCTGTTTATGACGTGATAGTGAGGCAGCTCGGAAAAGACATATGGAAAGCGAGGGACAGTCTATGAAAACATATTCTTATTTGCACATCGGAGAAAAGATCGACCGCGACGCGCACGTCATATGCAGATACCGTGTCACCACGGACCTGCCGATGGAGAAAGCGGCAGAAGCACTCGCAGCGGAGCAGTCGACCGGAACCTGGACGGGGATATCGACGCTGGATGAGGATGTCTTCGGGAACTACGGCGGGAAGGTCATCGAAATAAAGGGCGATGAAGTGGCGATAGCATTCCCCGAAGAAGATTTCAGCATAGAGAACGGCGGCATCCCGCAGATACTGAGCATCGTAGCGGGAAACCTCTTCGGCCTCGATGCGCTGCACAAAGTGAGGCTGGAAGACGTGGAGTTCCCGTCAGGTATACTGAAGAAATACAAAGGGCCGAAGTTCGGGGCCGACGGCCTGAGGAAGATTCTGGACCGCCCGGAGAAACCGCTGGTGGGAACGATAGTCAAGCCCAAGATAGGATTATCTCCTAAAGACACAGCGAAATATGTCTATGAAGCAGGGTCCGGAGGGCTGACCAACAGCAAGGACGACGAGACGCTGGTCGACCAGAAATTCTGCCCTATTGAGGACAGGACCAAGGCCATAGCAGAATCGCTGGATAAGCTGAAGGAGGAAGGCCACAGGATGGTCCATGCCATAAACGTCAGCACCAACGGAGACAGGATAATCGAACTGGCGGAGGACGCACAGTCATGGGGGGCCAGCCAGATCATGGTGGACGTGATAACATGCGGATTCGCGGCCGTTCAGGCTTTAGCCGAAGACCCTAAGATCAAAGTCCCGGTACATGTCCACCGCACAATGCACGGAGCGTTCACCAAGGATCCGCTGCATGGCATCGCCATGCTCCCGATAACAAAACTGGTAAGGATGTGCGGAGGGGACGCTTTGCATGTGGGGACCCTCGGTGTAGGGAAGATGACCGGCACCGTGGAAGGCGACCATGACAGCCTCGAGGAATGCTTGAGGAAAGATATCAGATTCAAAAACATGATGCCCGTCTGCTCCGGCGGGGTATATCCCGGTATGATAGCCACCATGCTAAAGGCATCGGGATCCAATGTGCAGATACAGGCCGGCGGAGGAGTGGCAGGGCACCCGGGCGGAGTAAGGAAAGGCGCCATGGGCATGTGCCAGGCAATAGATGCGGCGTTCAAAGGCATAGATGCGTCAGAATATGCTAAAAGCCATCCGGAGCTGAAAACGGCTCTTGACAAATGGGGGATAAAATGATCATCAAAGTAAAATTCCTGGACATAAGCACGGAAGCTATGGCCCTGATAAATCCGGAGGATGCCGTGAAGATAGGCGGCAAGGATAACGACAGAGTAAGGATAGACGGAAGGAAGTCGGCCATAGCGCTCCTCAATGTCTCCGATTTTGTGAGCAAAGGAGAAATCGTATTATCCATCTGCCTGAAGAACAAGGTCCAAGCATCCGACGGGGATGAGCTGAATATCGTATATGCTAGCAGCCCCGAGTCGGTAAGAAGCATCAGAAAGAAGATGGATAAGGAGAAACTCTCGAAGGAAGAGATACACGCGATTGTGACGGACATCCTCGAGAACAGGCTTTCGAAGATCGAGATATCGGCATGGCTGACAGCTCTCTACATAAACGGAATGGACATTGAGGAGATAGCGGACTTCACCGAGGCGATGGTGGAGACCGGCGACAGAGTGGAGTTCGATCGATCCCCGGTCTACGATTTCCACAGCATGGGAGGTGTTCCAGGCAACAAGATCACGCCGATCGTGGTGTCCATAGTCGCCGCTGCAGGGCTCATGCTCCCGAAGACCTCATCAAGAGCGATCAGCAGCGCCTGCGGGACATCGGACTTCGTGGAGACGTTCTGCGATGTCGAGATGGACGCCGCGACCCTGAAAAAGATATCGGAAGAGACCGGAGGCGTGTTGGCATGGGGAGGCGCGATGAACCTGGCGCCCGTGGATGACCTTGTGATAAAAGTGGAACATCCTCTGGGGGTCAACCCGCGCGCACAGATGCTGGCATCCATCCTCAGCAAAAAATTGGCCATCGGGGCGACGCACCTTGTGATAGACATACCCACCGGCACAGGTACGAAGGTGCCGACGATAGAGGTGGCAAGAGCATATGCCAGAGATTTCATGGATCTCGGAGACAAACTGAACCTTCACATCGAATGCGCCATAACGTATGCGGACCAGCCTGTCGGGAACGCGATAGGCCCCAAACTTGAGGCGAGGGAATGCATACGCATACTTGAGGGGGAGAAGCACCCTTCAAGTGTGATCGAGAAGGCGTGCGACCTTGCCGGGATAATCCTTGAGATGGGAGGCTTCCCCAACGGGAACGAAAAAGCCAGAGAGATATTGGACTCCGGTGCTGCCATGAAGAAGTTCAGAGAGATAGTCGCCGCGCAGAAAGGGAACTACGACATAAGTTCCAACGACCTTGTTCCGGGGGAGTTCGTGGCAGATATCGTATCCGCAAAATCAGGATACGTGCACACGATATCCAACAAAGAATTGGTTGCGATCGCGGTCGCCGCAGGGTCCCCCTCGGACAAAGGGGCAGGGATACTGCTGATGAAGAAGAAAGGCCAGAGAGTAGAGAAAGGAGATACGCTGTTCCAGATATACGGCGACAGCAAGGCAAAGGTGGACAGGGCAAAGGAGCTCGCCGCAAAGTACAAACCTTTCGATATCGAAGGAATGCTCCTGAAGAGGATAACGGCCCCCAGGACCAGGTAAGATGCGGGCACTGTGCGTCACGATAGATCTCGACAGGGATGTTAACGTTCAGATGCCCGGAGATGCGGCGGCAGGCTCTCTGGACAGAGGAGAAGGCACATCTCCGAGATTCACATCGACCCAGGCGGGGCTGGACATACTTCTGGATATGTTGAAAGAGACAGGAGTAAAGGCAACATTCTTCGCTGAAGGCAGGACCCTTGAGAACATATCAGCAAAGGGTCTGTCCGGACATGAAGTGGGAGTTCACGGATATGATCATGAAGACTTGACATCCTTGAGCAAGCACGATATCCGCGATTGTATTGGGAGAGCAGCCGACGCCGTCCACAGAGTAATGGGCAGAGGCCCGGTGAGTTTCCGCGCACCTTACATGAAGATCAGCGATACGGTATTGGAGCTCCTTCCAGAATTTGGGATCAGATATGATTCATCAATGTATGCACAGCTGAGCGGCTCGATCATGCCGTATGCGCTTCCGAACGGTATCATTGAGGTACCGGTCCCCGAAGGTCACGATCGTTCTGGAAAGAAGATCGCGGCATATCTGTGGCCGATGCACGAAGGAAAACGGCAGCCGGAGGATTATCTGAGAATGGCATCGGAGGTCAGCGAGGGCGTGTTCACGATCGCAACGCATACATGGCACATGACAGAATCGCGCGGCAGAGGGAATATGATGCCGGCTGAGATTTCTCAGAACGCAGAGAATGTCAAGAAAGTGATAGAGGGCATAATCGATCTGGGGTTCGAGCCTATGTCTGTGTCAGAGACAGCCGAACGGATCTGAGGTGCGGAGGATAAGCGTCATAATAGACTCTTATCCTTTTTTCAACGCTGCTGCTTTTCAGATGCGAACTGTGTTTTAACAAGAGCGCCGCTTCACGGCCACGACCAGAATTCATACTCTATCTTGTTTGTCTCACAGAACCTGCGTAGATTCATGCACCCATCCGCTCCGCCGAACTCATCAATAAATGCTTTTTTGATATCCGGGGTTTTTGATGTAAGGAGTTCCATCAGGAGTTCGGTATTTCTCTCATCAAACGAATATACATATTCATATTCGTCCCTTCCGAACCGTTCCTCCACGGCATTTCCGAAGTCCTGGCCGTATATCGTCAGACAGCCATTCTCAATTTCAGCCCTGACGTTGATGTCCACGCGCGGGGTTCTTTCTTTGCACAGGACTAACGTTTCCAGTTCCCTCATCATAACTCCTCCACCAATTAATTTGTCTCAAATATATTAATCCTGGTCTTAACAGTCCGCTGACAAAAACTGATGACAGATCAATAGCCATGTATGTCTCGCAAGCACCGTCTTTTTCGGCAAGCGCTCTGCATTTACTGATTTTGTTTCTCGCTTTATGGTTCATGGTTCTTTAACATCCGCACCGGTCAGGAGGTCGTTGATCTCTGAGATCAACTCTGCCACAGCCCTCCCTTTCTCCGTGAGGTCGACCCATTTTGTGTTCTTTTCGAATCTGTCCACAGTTACACAGATAAGTCCTCTTTTTTCTAGCAAATCCATGCGCTTGGACATGCATGAAGACTTTGATATGCCCCTAAGCAAGGCCGTTTTCTTTTGTTGTCCGTACCTCAGCAAATGCAACAGTATGGCAGGACCATAGTATTCTTCAGCAGTGTCCAATCTCGTCTGGGCACATAAGGATCCGGTCTCCCCGCCCTCCGTTTGCTCTTCTCTTCCTGCCTGCATCTATACACCTGGTTGGACATGACCGTATTTGAAAGGATAACGGTTGGACTATATGCTTATCGGAGTATTATAAATCAATATATAGGGCGGTGTTATCACTCCGCCGTCTTACCTGTTCTAGGAGCAGGCACACATTGTCAACACTGTGTTGGTGGCGACCTTCCAAAGAACCACAAGTCCTGCGCTTACTGCTCACAGAGAGGACAGACAGATCCAGTCCCCTGATCTTAACTTTCATTTTTCATAAAAATAGGAAATGGTTTATGGTCTTCCAGAGCTTTTTGAAGCTTACTTGGTAAACAGTCTCAGTGCCCCGAATATGACCATCACTATGCCTGCGACCATGGCGAGATAGATTCCCATGCCCGCAACATCGGAGATGGACTCATATGTGTAGAACAGGATCCCTGCTATTACCGCGAGGATACCGCACACAATTGCGCCTGCGCCCATCTCTTTTCTGGGCTTAAGCAGCGCAGTCAGTCCGATGAGAAGTCCTACCACAGAGAATATCAGTACAATCAGCGGCATCCACTGGACATAGCTCTCACTGATATCACCCAAAGCAGGGTCTTCGAGACTTTCCCTCACTATCTCCCATCCTGACACTGTGTATGAACCGAAGATGCCAAAATCCACATCTATCCATGCTAAGAACACGGCTATTATGCCGATCAGTCCGCCTACCAGAATCAGGATTGAATATATTGAGGACATTGCTTTAAAATCAGTCATTTATTATACTCCTCCTTTTTACCTGTGTTTAAAGTTGCGCAGGTCTCTTAAGAAAACCTTTGTGCACCCCATTTACCCACAGTTTATAATTGACAGGTACGGTTAATAAAGGTTGTTCCAGATTCTCGATTTCTGAAAACAGATAATCGGTTTGGAAACCAATGCGGTTTATCTCTGATTTCAGCCTGAATAGGTCATATCAAATAAGCCAGCCGATGAGATAATATAATAGAGTGCACTACAAATCTTCATTATGACAGGTGCCCGTCTCATTCTAGGAAAGGATGTTTCGAACAGCATATATGCAGAGCTCACGGAGAGGATAGAGACCCTGAGGTCCAAAGGCACGATTCCCGGGCTGGCAGTTGTGCTTGTCGGTAAAGATCCCGCGTCCGAAGTTTATGTGAGGATGAAGGGCAAGAAATGCGAGGAACTCGGAATGCATTCCGTTACGATAGTGCTGCCTGAGAGCACCACGGAGAAAGAACTTCTGGAAAAGGTTGATGAACTTAACAAAGAAAGGACCATCCACGGCCTTCTGGTTCAGCTGCCGCTTCCGTCTCATATAGATGAGAAGAAAGTGATCTGTGCGATAGATCCCAAGAAGGACGTGGATTGTTTCCATCCGGTGAATGTGGGAAAGATGCTCATCGGGGAACCTGATTTTCTCCCCGCCACCCCGGCCGGGGTCCAGCAGATGCTGGTAAGGTCTGGGATAGAGACCAAGGGGAAACATGTGGTCGTGGTCGGAAGGAGCAATATAGTCGGTAAGCCGATGGCTGCGATGATGATGCAGAAAGGAGACGGAGCCGACTCAACAGTAACAGTTGTGCATTCAAGAACCAAAGACCTTCCGTCAATAACCAAGACGGCCGATATACTGATAGTGGCGATGGGCAGGCCGAACTTTGTGACCGCCGACATGGTAAAAGAGGGTGCGGTAGTAATCGATGTGGGTACGAACAGGATCGACGATCCCGGTTCGCCGAAAGGGTCCAGACTGGTGGGGGATGTGGATTTTGACGGCGTAAAGGACAAGGTCTCCGCCATATCGCCTGTGCCGGGAGGCGTAGGCCCGATGACGATCTGCATGCTCATGGTCAACACGGTGTCTGCCGTCGAGAATGCTGTTCAAAGATGTGATTAAATGATGAGGGAATGTGAGGACCACGGCTATTTCCGTGATGAATATTGTCCGGTATGCGGAGAGGAAGGAAAGTTCCTTATGAGCGACTTCGAGGTGGAGAAGCTCGGCAGGACGATGGCAGGCATACTCAGGCACGGAAAGTATGATCTGGATATGGATGAGCAGGGATTTGTTGATATGAGGGACATAGTCTCCGTCATGAAGGCAAAGTACCCAAAGATGAAGTGGATAAGGACCCACCATATCGAGGCAATGGCTGAGACCGACCCCAAGGGAAGATACCAGATATCCGGGGCCGATGTAAGGGCAACGTACGGTCACACGATCGAAGAACTGAACCTCAGGCACCCGGTCGACGATATACCGGAGACGCTATACTATCCCATTACAGAAGATAAATGCGAAGAGGTGCTCAACGAAGGGCTTTTCCCAACAGACAGAGCCATGGTTCACCTTTCCCGCACATACAAGGATGCGATGAAGGCTGGGTCAGTAAGAGAGGATGGAGATCCGATAATCCTTGCGATCGACACTGCAGGATGCATTGATGCGGGGATAGAGATAGGGAGGGCTGCGAAGACAGTGTTCCTTTGCGATCAGGTCCCGTCGGAGTTCATATATGTCGCCGACGAGGAAGACGGGGACGACAAAGGCGGAGACAGTACAGGGGAAGATGAGGACTTATAATGGTGCAGATACTCCGGCCGGATGAGGTCAGGCAGAAATATGGCCCGCTGTTCTGTAAGGGGTTCCTTACCATGGTGGATGAGAAAAGGGGCGTTGCGCAGGTAGTCGAAAAGTGTATATCGAAAGGCCCCGGAGAATGGGATGTCGTTAACCGCAGAAGATCCGGCGGAGTCATCAAGAATATAAGAATGGACGGCCAGACCCTGATAATGGACACAGTGATAGGAGAGAGCGAACTTCATTTTGGTCCGGTTTCAGAGCACGTCGGAGGCCAGGGCCTCGCGGCTCTAAAGGTCGAAGGAGACAAGGTCAGGACCACATGGTACGGGATAGCGGGTGCGACCGTCGGAATAGGCGCATGCATCCCGCAGTGTCCTGATGTCATACAGACGGAATATCCTGATGATTTCAAGATAGGCGGAGCCCACAGGGCGCATGTGGACATCATCACGCCGAAAATGGTCAGGGTCATTGTCGGAGTGGACGACACAGACACCAAAGAGAAAGGCGCGTCGTGGGTCACCACGCTGAAGATGGGAAACAGCTGCCCGATCGGCAGCTTCATCGAGCACAGGATAATACAATTGAATCCCAAGGTCCCGAACAAGACGACCAACTGCTGCGCGACCGCAGTATCCTTCGCAGTGAAAGAGGAGGAGATACCGGCGCTCATAGAGTACTGCAGGGATTTCGTGAAGAAGGAATCCTTCTCAAAAGATTCCGTTATGACCGTTTACAAAGGCCTCAGCATACCGCCTGCGCTGAAAGAGTACGGCCTGAAGGCAAAGAACGTGATACTCGAGGAAGGCGAAGCGATAAAGGCGGCGGAGAGGTGCGGGATACAGGTCATAAGCATAACCGGGATGGGAGGCGTGATCGGCGCTGTCGCCGCCATAGGATGTTTCGACATGGGCGGTGAGGCTGCTGGAATACCGGAGGATTTCAGGTGATAGGATGAGGCCGTCCGGAATGTTCACAAAGACAGCCTATTCCAGATACAAGAGGGAACTTACCCAAGAAATAAAGAAAGGACCGATCCCGAAACACATCGCCATGATAATGGACGGCAACAGGAGATACGCCGCAGAATACCTGGACGGCGATGGGAACGAAGGCCACCGCAAAGGCGAGGAGAAGATAGAAGAGATGCTGGAGTGGTGCCTGGACCTCGGCATAAGATATGTTACTGTCTATGCGCTTTCCACCGAGAATTTCAAGAGGGACAAGGACGAACTGGATTTCATAATGGAACTGTCGGAGACAGCGCTGCACAGGATGGCCGACAGCAAGAAGATACATGAGAAGAAAGTAAAGATCACAGTCTTCGGAGATCGTTCGACCCTGCCGGAAAGCGTCAGGGAGGCCATACAGTATGCGGAGGAAAAGACAGCGGACTATTCAGATTTCCGTTTCAGCGTCGCGATGGCATACGGGAGCAGGCAGGAGATAGTCGCCGCAGTAAAGGACATTGCAAAAAAGGTAGCAAATAAAGAACTTGATGTTGAAGACATATCCGAAGAGACCTTCTCGAAACACCTTTACACCTCGGACATACCGGACCCGGACCTGGTCCTCAGAACGTCCGGGGAGGTCAGGATCTCAAACTTCCTGCTTTGGCAGCTGGCATATTCGGAACTGTATTTCGCGGATGTGTATTGGCCGGGGTTCAGGTACATTGATCTGCTCAGGGCGATAAGATCATTCCAGCAGCGCATAAGAAGATACGGAGAGTAAAATGGCTCGTCCGGACATAATTTTCCTTCATGCGCCTAGCGTATACGATTTCAGAAAGAAAACGATCTTTTATGGGCCGATAAGCGATGTCATACCCTCATCGCCGGTCTTCGAGATGTATCCGATCGGTTTCATGACCATCTCCGCCCACCTGGAGGCAGCCGGGTTCAGGACCAGGATAGTCAATCTTGCGGTGCAGATGCTTCAGGATGAGAGATTCGATGTCGAAAGAAGGATCAAGTCCCTGAAGGCGGACGTATTTGCGATAGACCTTCACTGGATGCCGCATGTGCACGGAGCGACGGAGATAGCAAAACTGGTGAAAAAATATCATCCGGACGCAAAAGTGGAATTCGGAGGATTCACTTCGTCTTACTTCTGGGAGGAGCTTATCGGCAGGCCGGAGGTAGATTTGGTGATGAGGGGCGATACCACAGAAGAGCCCACGGTAAAGATGATGACGGCCCTGCAGGAAGGAAAGGGCCTGTCAGAGGTTCCGAACCTGGTATGGAAGGATGATCAGGGGAGGATACGCAATAATGAGATATCCTATTCGCCGGAGAGCATGGATGATATAAAGTTCGATTACGGGATGATGATAAAGAGCGCCATAAGGAACATGGATATCAAAGGCGCGCTTCCCTGGTACGGCTGGGACAAACTGCCTTTGACATCAGTGTTCTCGGTAAGAGGATGCTCCCTGAATTGCGCAGAATGCGGAGGATCGCACCACGCGAACAAGAAAGTGGTCTGCAGGAAAGCGCCGGCTTACAGAAGTCCGGAAAAACTTGCAGAAGACATGGACGCAATCCAAAGCTATCTGAACACGCCGATCTTTGTTGTCGGGGATATAAGACAGCACAGCAGCGGTTATGCGGAAAGATTCCTTAAGGCAGTCAAAGAGAGGAAGATAAAGAATCACGTTGTGATCGAGCTCTTCAACGGAGCCGGCGATGAACATTTCTCAAAATTGGACAAAGCTTTCGAAGGCGGCTGGAGCATAGAATTCTCTCCCGATTCCCACGATGAGAAGGTCAGGAGCGCACTCGGGAAAGGATATTCCAATGAATCCATAGAAAAATCAGTCGTCTCTGCATTCAGGAACGGATGCGAGAGACTCGACCTGTTCTACATGACCGGCCTCCCATATCAGACAAGGGAATCGGCATTGGACAGTGCCAAAGCCTCAAAGAGGCTCTGGGGACTGGTGGATAAGGAAGACGGCCTTTGTATTTTCAACGCACCCTTCGCCCCGTTCGTCGATCCCGGAAGCAGAGTTTTCGAAGAACCGGAAAAGTGGGGATACAGGTTCTTCGCAAGATCTCTGGAAGAGCATAAGAGGCTTCTTGAGAACCCTTCGTGGAAGCACGTCCTCTCCTACGAGACCGAATGGATGAAGAAGGACATGATCGCAGAGACGACGTATGATGCGGCGATCGAGCTCGCGACCATGGAGTACGAGAGCTCAAGGATATCAGCCGATGTCCTCGAGCAAAGGAAAGAAAGGACAGAGACCGCCCGCATGCTGATGCACAGAGTGGATGAGATAATGGCCATTCAGAACACCGAGGAAAGAGAGAACAGGCTCAGCGAGGTCAAAGAACAGGGAAGAGAACTCATGAACTCAACCGTATGCGATAAGAGCAGTCTCGATTGGAAAGCAGGGTCGATATGGAGGAACTCCCCGAGAGTTCTCACCGGGCTCATCCGCAGCTCCTTTAGGTAATAAAATAGAATATGGATTATAAGGAAATCATACTCCCGCCGACACGGGTCTGAGCCCGCAGTTTTTATTCTTTGATAATGAATTTACGAAAGCCAGATTACAGAGTAGACTTTATTAACATCCACCGTCATCGTATATCAGGTACAGGAAATGACCAAAAAGATCGGTTTCATCGGTGTCGGCAACATGGCCGAAGCTATTATGAAAGGCGTCATCGGCGCAGGACTCTACACCGCCGACGAGATTATTGCCAGCGAAGTGTATGAACCAAGAAGGAAGTACATAGCCGATACGCTGGGGATAGAGGTCCACAAGGACAACCAGGCCATAGCAAAAAGCACAAAATTCATAGTGCTCTCGGTCAAACCGCAGCAGATAGACGAGGTCCTGACGTCTATCAAGAGCAGCCTGACGAAGAACCATTTGGTCATGTCAATAGCCGCCGGAATAACTATATCGACCTTGGAGTCCTATGTACCAGCGTGCAGGGTTGTGCGCGTCATGCCCAACCAGCCTTGCATGGTGCTCGCATCCGCATCCGCATTCTCACGCGGCACCAATGCGACATCCGAGGATTGTGCAAAGGTCGACAGCGTTCTGAAGGCCGTTGGGATATCACTCGAGGTGAAAGAATACCTTCTTGATGCGGTCACGGGGCTTAGTGGCAGCGGTCCGGCGTACGCATACATGATGATCGAGGCTCTGTCGGACGGAGGGGTGCTCATGGGGCTCCCCAGGGACATATCGACAAAACTGGCCGCACAAACGCTTCTGGGCGCAGCGAAAACGATACTGGAAACAGGCGAACATCCCGGGAAGATGAAAGACATCGTATGTTCTCCGGGCGGTACGTCGATACAGGCGGTAAGGGTCCTGGAAGACTGCGGTCTCAGGTCCGCACTGATCAATGCGGTCGAAGCATCCGCCATGAGGTCCAAGGAATTAGGAAAAGAGTGAAACTTTTTTGCGCCGTCGCACAGTATAGGCGGCAGCAATTTTCTTTTCAATACTTCATAATCCATCCGAAGGCATTGAAAATATGATATTCTTAAAAATAAACAGAAGCAGCCGGACATAATATGCATATTTCTTATATCTGGCACATATGATTGTAAGACATTTGTTTTGATGCGGGTCGCCTTATTTTGCCGTTGTATTTGAAATTCATGCGGAGATATCCTTCTCAAAACAGTTTTTCTGCAGTCAAACCTCTGATGAATGCCGCTGCTGCTCTATCCATAGATGAATATGTCTTGTGCTGACATATTGCCTTTTGGCATATCCATTGCCAAAGTAATAAAATGCCCGATCGCTATATATAAGGGAAAGGAAGCGCGCGCCTGCAAACATTATATATTAAGGAAAGCATGCGAAGCCTAATGTCACTAGTTGTGTCCTACATACCATTGGTCGTCGTTGGCATCATTGCCCTCGGATTCGCGCCATTGTCGTGGCTGGTCTCAAGGTTCGTAAGACCGAGCAAACCAACTCAGTGGATGGAAAATACATACGAGTGCGGTTCCGAACCGATTGGGGATGCCCATGTACAGTTCAAATTCCAATACTATGCTTTTGCAATCATTTTTGTGGTCTTTGATCTGATAGCTACATTCCTCATGGTATGGGCCGTTGCCTTTTCTGGTCTTTCGACCATGGCCACCGTATGGATGCTCCTGTTCCTGAGCATAATGATTCTCGGAGTCACATACTCTCTCAAAAAGGAGGAAACAGTATGGATATGAGCCTTTACCCACACGCCGTTGCCATGAGCAAAGAGGAATTCATGACATGGTCATCCGCCATGATCAACGACCTCCTCAGCGCGGGTACGAAAAAGACTGTAGATAAGCTCACCGGACCTATTTGGTCGTGGGCAATGAGAAATTCCATGCACCCTCTGCACTGGGGACTGGCATGCTGCGCCCTTGAGATGGCGGCTGCATCCGCACCGAGATTCGATGCGGAACGTTACGGCATGATATACAGGTCCTCTCCGAGGCAGACCGATGTACTGTTGGTCAACGGATGGATATCAAAGAAGATACGTCCGGACCTCAGGCGTCTGTACGAACAGATCCCGAACCCCAAATGGGTGGTGGCAATGGGCGAATGCGCAATATCGGGCGGACCTTGGTATGATTCATACAACACGGTCCAGGGCCTGGATCAGATAATCCCTGTGGACATATACATACCGGGATGCCCGGCGAGGCCGGATGCGATGATAGACGGCTTCATGCTTCTTCAGAAGAAGATAGACGATTACTTCATGAGAGGAGTATTCCTGGAGGACTAAAAATGACAGACGAAGTACTTCAGGCACCATCGGTCCAAGAGATATCGGACATACTCAGACGTGAATTCTCCGGCAAGGTGAGCATCACCCGAACGGCGGAAAGAAGAGTATTCGCAAAAGTCGACAGGGACGCGATCCACGATGTATGTGCGTACATACATGACAACCTGACCTTTGAGCACGTGACCTCGATAATGGGCAATGATATGATCGACCGCATGGAGGTCATCTACCATCTGTCCAACTATTTCACGGGGGTCATGATAGAACTCACGGCAGA
>WQTN01000143.1 GCA_009786295.1 Methanomassiliicoccaceae archaeon | reverse complement strand
CGTGGAGGTGCTGTTAAGATCGATAGCTCATAACTTCAGAAGATTATTCGAACTCAGGCCAGGGTCAATGGAGGTATGATTTCCTGAAAGCCCCGTTAAAGCACACTTTTATATCCTTATACGTGTACTCTACTGTTAAGGGAGGAAAATGCACAGAAGAAGGAGTTTGCTGGTTTCGGCCGCTCTCGTAGCATTGATAGGGATGCTTGCAGTCGTATCTTTCAGCGATGATTCTGCAAAGGCAGATGATGTTCTTCTGGTAGGCAGCGGTTCGTTCGATCTTGCGCTGGCTCTTGATGAAGCCGTCAGCGGGGACGAGATAATACTGAACGGAGACACTATTCTCTTCAGAAACGCAACAATAAAACCTGGAGTCACGTTGGATGACAACGGATTTTCATTGACAATCCCGGCGGTAACAGTGCTGGATGTTAAGGGAACATTGGTTTCCTCAGGGGACCTGTTGGTGGAATCCAGGGGCTCTATCGTTGTATCATCCGGCGGACTGATGACAATGGATAATAACAAGAACACTGCCGAAGTCGTTGTCGCAGGTTCTTTGGAAGTGCTCAGTGGAGGAATATTCAATTTTGGCTCCAACAAAGAGAGTATTTTAGAATGCCTCGGAGGAGGAAAGCTGTCGGTCGACGGAGTGATGACCGTCGGCCACGGGACATTGAATTCTGTAGCTAATATCAGGAACGGAACCGTTACAGGCGAGCTCCAGATATACGGAGGGAGCATCTTCAGGGTCACTGATATCCTGAATATCGGGCGTGCTCCTGAATATTTGACCGAATCGACCAACAACGCCAAGATAACCGGGATGATCACAATTGACAATGCAGGATGCATACTTGTCTACGGAAAAGCCAACTTCGGTCCCGCGAACATAAAATACCCCGCTGTTCAGACTAAATTCGCAATTGCCGGTACAGAATATGCTACCGAATACAAAGATAAAACAGGAAAAAAGACCTTGGTCTTCCCTGTCACGACGAGCCTTAAGGACTGGCGGCTTACAGATTGGAGAGACGAGTCCGGAAACATAGTGACTGAGAGCTCCAACATACAGATCGGAAGCACTGACGTTTTAGGAGATGCCGAGAAGATCTCGTATAGGCTGTCCTTTGCAAAGGATGAAAACATCATATGGAAAATAAACGGGATAGAAAGAGGGAGCTCATGGTCGGAGTATGCCGCATATGAGGCAAAATACGTCATCACCGTAACCCCGGCACGGGGACACACAGACGTGCCTGATATCTTCAAGGACGGCAAACCGTTCAAGCGCGGAGATACTTTGACAGTGACCGATGATGCTACCTTCACTACCTCCAACCATTATCTGGAACCGGCCAAAAGCAAAGTGCCCATGCTCCTGGTAGTGATCGGCGTGCTGACCGTCATAGTTATACTGGGTCTTGCCGCCCTCATAATAGGGAACAATAAATCCAAGGCTAAATGATTCAGAGTTTGTGGAACTCTTTCATGGACCTTACTTGGAAACTTTCTTCTTTGGCTACCCTTATGGCACCGACGGCTGCGTCCGCGCCCTGTATAGTCGTCAGGAAAGGTATCTCGAGTTCGACCGCAAGCCTTCTTGTCTTATGCCCGTCCCTTACAGGCCCTGACATCTGGGACGGCGTGTTGATAATAAGATTGATCTTGCCTTCCCTCATCAGACCTATGGCGTTGGGTTTCATATTGTCGTCTATTTTGAAAACGGTCGTTGTCTCCACCCCGTTCTCCCTGAGATAGGTGGACGTGCCCTTCGTAGCATAGATACAGAATCCAAGTTCCAAAAGCTCTTTGGCGACCGGAAGCACCCTTTCTTTGTCGGCATTGTTGACCGTTATGTAAACACCGCCTCCTTTCGGCAGCTTGTTGCCGGCGGCGACAAGGGCCTTGTAGCATGCGACATCGAAGTCTTGATCGATACCCATCACCTCGCCGGTGCTCTTCATCTCCGGGGTGAGTATGGAATCGACGCCCGGCAGTTTAAGGAATGGGAACACGGAAGCTTTGATGGCGTAGTGATCTATCTCTTTGTACTCCGACAGCCCGAAGTCCTTCAGGGTCTTTCCGAGCATGATCTTTGTAGCTATCTTTGCCAACGGTATCCCGGTAGCTTTGGAAATGAACGGTATCGTGCGCGACGCCCTCGGGTTCGCTTCTATCATGTATACCTCGTTGTCTTTCACAGCAAGCTGGATGTTCAGAAGCCCTTTCACTTCCAGCGCCGAGGCAACCTTGTTGCATATGCAGATGACATCGCCGATTATCTTTTTGGACAGTGTGAACGGGGGCAGGACCATTGTCGCATCCCCGGAATGACAGCCTGCGTACTCGATGTGTTCCATTATCCCGCCGATGTATACGTCCTTGCCGTCAGAAACGATGTCCACATCTATTTCGATCGCCTCCGTGAGATAATTGTCAATGAGTATCGGGTGGTTCCTCGATACTTTCACTGCGGTCTCGACATACAGTTTCAGTTCTTCCGTTGAATAAACGATCTCCATCGCCCTTCCGCCGAGAACATAGGACGGCCTTACCAGCACGGGATAGCCTATCGATTCCGCTATCTCTTTCGCCTCCTCAAAAGAATAACCGGTGCCCGATTCGGGCTGTTTTATTCCGAGTTTGTCCATCAGCTTGGAGAACCTTCTCCTGTCCTCCGCAACGTCCATCATGTCGGGGCTGGTCCCGAGTATCTTGGTCTTTGTGCCTGCTAGCGCCTTCTCAAGATCGACAGCAAGATTAACGCTCGTCTGCCCGCCGTATTGGCAGACCACGCCGTCGATCTCTTCCGCCTCGATAACGTTCAGGACATCTTCCAGAGTTATAGGGTCAAAATAGAGGCGGTCTGAGATATCGTAGTCGGTGGATACCGTCTCCGGATTGTTGTTTATTATTACTGCGCTCACTCCTTCTTCCTGCAGGGCCATCACGCCGTGCACGCAGCAATAGTCGAACTCGATTCCCTGTCCTATCCTTATCGGTCCTCCGCCGATGATCAGGACCTTCTTTTTCTTATCGTCCTTCTTCGCCTCGGTGGATGTTCCGTATGAAGAATAGAAATACGGTGTCTCCGCATTGAATTCCGCTGCGCAGGTGTCGACCATCTTGTATACGGGGATTATGCCGTGCGAGATCCTTTCCTTCCTGATCTCTGATTCCGGCCTGCTGATAAGTTCCGCTATCTTCTCATCGGAGAATCCCATGTATTTTGCTTCTTTCAGAAGTTCTTTGGTAAGCGGCCCGCTTTTGATCCTGTTCTCCATCTCGACAATGTTCCTTATTTTTTTGACAAAGAACACGTCCCATTTGGTAATGTCCGCGATCTTCTCCGGGGTCCATCCTTTTCTGAGCGCGTCCCCCATAGCAAATATGCGTTTGTCGGTCGCGTTGACAAGCTCTTCGGCGATCTCTTCGTTAGTGAAGTTCATGCTGTCGAGGCCTTTGACCCCTATCTCCAGGGACCTCAGCCCCTTCATGATCGCCTCTTCGAACGTGCGGCCGATGGACATTATCTCGCCGGTGCTCTTCATCTGCGTCCCTAGATGCCTGTCGACGGTGCGGAACTTATCGAAGGGCCACCGCGGGATCTTCACTACGACATAATCTATCGCAGGCTCGAATGCGGCGTATGTGGTGCCGGTTATCCTGTTCGGTATCTCGTCCAGCGTATAACCCACCGCGATCTTCGTCGCCACTCTTGCTATTGGATATCCGGTCGCTTTTGATGCCAGTGCGGACGATCTTGAGACACGGGGGTTGACCTCTATCAGCCTGTAATCTCCGTTCTCTGGGTTAAAAGCGAACTGGACATTGCACCCTCCCTCGATGTTCAGGGCCTTTATGACCTTCAGCGAGGATGTCCTCAGCCTCTGATGATCTTTGTCCGACAGCGTCAGACAGGGGGCGCATACGATGCTTTCCCCTGTGTGTATCCCCATCGCGTCTAGATTTTCTATATTACAGATTATTATGGAGTTGTCCTTGGAATCTCTCATGACCTCGTACTCGTACTCCTTCCATCCGAGAACGCTCTCTTCTATCAGCACCTGGTGTATGCGGGAGTATGCAAGGCCTCTTGCGCATATTTCTACCAGTTCCTGTTCATTGTAAGCTATCCCGCCGCCGGTTCCTCCCAGCGTATATGCCGGCCTGATGAGGACGGGATATTTTCCTATCATCTTCACTGCCTCAACGGCCTCTTGTATCGATGTGACGCTTCTGCTCAGAGGTACCGGTTCCCCTATCCTTTCCATCGTTTCTTTGAAAAGCTCGCGGTCTTCCGACATGGCAATGGCATCCGGCTGCGTCCCGAGCAGCGATACCCCCAGTCTTTTCAGTTCTCCGCTTTCGGCTAGCTCGGAGCATATGTTCAGGGCGGTCTGCCCGCCCATTCCGGAAAGCACGCCGTCCACACCCTCTTTCTCGATGATCTTTATGATTAGCGGGACCTGGAGCGGTTCGATGTATACGCTGTCCGCTGTTTCGGGGTCGGTCTGTATCGTGGCCGGGTTGGAGTTCACAAGCACGGTGGTATAACCTTCCTCTTTCAGCGACCGGCATGCTTGGGTGCCGGAGAAATCGAACTCTGCGGCCTGACCGATAACGATGGGGCCGGAACCGATAACCATGAGCTTCTTGTAATCTTTCCTCATCTGCGTCCCCCCTTCGCCGCTTTTGCGAACTCATCGAAAAGGAAGGATGTGTCCCAAGGTCCCGGAGACGCTTCCGGATGATATTGGGATGTGAACAGCGGAAGGTCTCTGTGCCTCAGACCTTCCACGGTGCCGTCGTTGACATTTATCTGATCTGCGATCAGGTCTTTTCCTTCAAGGCTGTTCTCATCTACCGCGAACCCGTGATTCTGAGAAGTGATGAACACCTTGCCTCTGTATTTCACCGGCTGGTTGCTTCCGCGGTGCCCGAATTTCATCTTATACGTCTTGCCGCCCATCGCGACGCCTACTATCTGGCTTCCCAGGCATATCCCGAACATCGGCATTTGCACGGAAAGGTCCGCGACTGTCCTCGCCGTTGTTTTGAGTATGGCGGGATGCGACGGGTCCCCGGGGCCGTTGGAAAGAAGGATCCCCTTCACTTTATGATCGACTATCACGTCGGCGGGGGTGTTGTACGGGAACACGGTGACATTGAACCATTTCGACAGGTCCCTCACTATTCCGCTCTTCTCTCCGCAGTCGAGCAGACCTACGCAGTGTTCTTTTCCGAAGTTGTACTTCTCTATCTTCTTTGACGACACTTCTTCCACAAGATTGCTTTCCGAGGGGGAAGGCATGCGCTGAAGTTTTTTGATCAGTTCTTCTATTCCCTCTTTGTCTTCCGTGATGGCGCCTTTGAACGTTCCTTTCGTCCTTATTCTGATCACAAGGTCCCTTGTATCTATTCCTGATATTCCGGGGACCTTGTGGTGCTTCAGGAAATCATCGATCGTGTGCCCGCCGTACATCGGCGACGGCTCTTTGCAGTATTCACGTACAACAAGACCTCTCGTGTGGACCTGTTCCGACTGACAATAATCATCATTTGTGCCATAGTTTCCTATCAGAGGATAGGTCATGACGAGTATCTGACCCCTGAAGGATGGATCCGTAAGACTTTCCTGATAACCCGACATTCCGGTAGAGAAAACAACCTCGCCCGTTGCCGGCGCTCTGTGCCCGAAGGGTTCTCCTTCGAAGACACTTCCATCCTCGAGTACCAAATAACTTTTCGCCATCGAGAATCAATCAGAGTTGCGAACCGTATTTAATAGCTTGGGAAACGTCAGAACACCCTTAATCCTCTGTTGTCCGATACCAGACAAACACCCCGATATTGAACGAAATAGGGATAAAGACGAAGTACCTTAGGAGGGTCATGCGGATCCTCGGAAAAGACATCAACAGCGGGAACGTAAGAATATTGCTGGAGGCGGATGAAGATGTCTGGCACCTTTTCAATGTCCTTACGGTAGGGGATCTGGTCACCGCTTCGACCACAAGAAGGGAAGAAAAGCAGGCAGACAAGCTGAGGGCGGAGAGGGCGGAGAAGAAACGGATGACCCTCGGCATAAGGATGGAAAAGATAGAATTCTCCGAGGACGAAATCCGGCTGAGGGTCCTCGGGACCATTGAGACCGGACCTCAGGATATCGGCCAGCACCATACGCTTTTATTCGAGACCGGGGACGATCTCCTCATTACAAAGACAAAATGGAAGGATTCGCAGCTGGACCGGCTGGACAGAGCCGTCAGGGATTCCAGGAAGCCGAAGATACTGTTCATCTCTCTTGACCAGGACGACGCGACGATAGCTGTGTTGAGACAGTTCGGATTGAAAGAGGTCGCAAGCATCAGATCGATGAGGTCCGGGAAACAATATGAAGAGAAGACCAAAGAGGACAGTTATCATTCGGAGATCATCTCGAAGATCGAGCCTCTTGTCTCTGAGAACATGCCGATAGTTCTTCTGGGCACGGGTTTTGAAAAGGAATCCCTTGCCGAAGAACTCAAGAGAAGAGGATACAAAGGAATGCATGTGCACCATACCGGCCAGTCAGGGATGGCAGGAGTCAATGAGGTCATCAAGACAGGAATGGGCGCCGGCATCCTGAGGGAGTCGTCCGTCGGCATAGAGATGGAGGCCGTAGAGAAGCTCATGGGAGAGATAGGGAAGGACGGGCTGGCCGCGTACGGCCCGGAAGAGATAAGGGATTCTGCTGCCGCAGGCGCAGTGGATACTCTCCTTGTTCTGGATTCCGCATTGAGAGAAAAGGATCTGGATGATCTGATCAGAACAGTGGAGGCCCAGCAGGGAAGGGTCCTTGTGGTGTCCGGGCAGCATGATGCCGGAAAAGAGCTTTCTGCGCTTGGCGGCATGGGGGCATTGCTGAGATATAAGAGGTAAGTCCGCTTTTTCTACCCAGCCCCTAATATACACTATATAGGTGCATCAGAAAGTTTTTAATTGTCATCATACACTCCCCTTTGCAACCGATAACAGCCATATGTTTTCTAGAGGTGGATTCCAGGGGGAGTTGAAGAAGATGAAAACAGCAGATGAGGTTTACAAGATACTGAAAAAAAACGATGTGTGCGTTTGCGACACCACGCTCAGAGACGGAGAGCAGGCAGCAGAGATCGTATTTTCAAATGTAGAGAAATATAGGATCGCCCAGCTTTTGGACGAAGCGGGTGTTCAGCAGATAGAAGCGGGCATTCCTGCGATGGGGGCCGATGAGAAACGGGCGGTGAAGCACATAGCGCACATGAAGCTCAATGCATCGATACTCGGATGGAACCGCGCGAACATGGACGACGTGAACACCAGCCTGGATTGCGATGTTGATTCCGTCGCCATTTCGATGTCCTCGTCTGATATCCATATAGAGCACAAGCTCAAGAAAAGCAGAACATGGGTCCTTGAACAGATAGAACAGTGCGTTTCATACGCCAAATCCCACGGATTATATGTCTCTTGCAACGCAGAGGATGCTTCCAGAGCCGATATGGACTTCCTGATCAAGTTCGCGAAGACTGCCAAGAATGCGGGCGCCGACAGGCTCAGGTACTGCGACACCATTGGAAGAGAGGATCCTTTCACATGCGCGGAGAGAGTGGGGAAGATAATCAAAGAGGTCGGGATAGAGGTGGAGATGCACACGCACAACGACTTCGGCATGGCAACAGCCAACAGCATGGCTGGGATCAAAGCTGGCGCCAGATTCCTGAGCACAACTGTCCTCGGCATAGGCGAAAGAGCAGGCAACACTCCTCTTGAGGAGGCTGTCATGGCTTGCAAGCATATTTTCAACAAGAACACCGGCATAGACCCTCTGAAGCTCAGGCCTCTGGGGAAGTTCGTGTCTGTGGCGGCCAACAGGGAGATATACGTCTCAAAGCCCTTCTTCGGAGCCAATTGCTTTGCGCATGAGGCGGGGATCCATGCAGACGGCATAATAAAGGATGCCAAGAACTATGAGCCGTACGATCCGAGCGAGGTCGGTCTCGAAAGAAGAATAGTGATAGGCAAGCATTCCGGAAGGAACACCATCATTACAGACCTGTCCCACAGAGGCATCACGCTTTCTGATAAGGAAGCCATCGACCTTCTGGAGAGAGTAAGGAAGGCCGCAGTTAAGCTGCACAGATGCATATCCTCTGACGAACTGTACGCAATGTACAAGGATATGCTTGCCGGCGAAGATCCGTTCGATGACTGAGCGTATCAATCCGCGCTCGATCTGCTCCTGAACGCATAGATAAGGACAATTATCCCTATTCCGCCCAGCATTGCTAATATGTGCTCTACAAGCCCAACGCTGCTTGGCACCAATATCAGGATCACGAACGCGAAAATGAATACAAGCACCCAGTTGTTTATCCTCACGAATGCTTTGTAGAACTTTATGACCCTGCGCTGAAGGTTGCCTTCTCCTCTTGCTTCTGCTTTTCTTTCCGAATCGATAAGAACTTTCTCAACGAACTTGAGGTGTTTGATCAGACTGTACAGCGGAATGGCGATAGCCACGAAGTTTATCGCAAGCACAATGGTATAGCATATGCCGTACGTTACGTTTCCGCCTATGTTCTCATAAATGAAATCGGTCATGGCCGGCGTGAATAAGAAGAACACGATCTCGATTACAAAGAGCAAAAGAACGAACAGATATGCTAGGACCGCCCTTTCTCTGAATTTGGATGATGTGGATTTTGACGACAGCGCTATCTTCGAGTAATGTCTTTCCCTTATGGACTCGGCTTTATGCAAAGAGTTGGCAAGGAATTTTGGAGAGTTCTCGTATACGTAATCGCATATTTTGCCGGAGCGGCTGGTAAAGATCGGCAGGAATATCATGGACACCAATGCCGCGCTTACCACAGAGGTATAGAATGACTCCGATAATACTCCCGCGTCCAGCCCGGCTTTAGCTATAATGAATGCGAATTCTCCCATTACCACCAAACTTACCGATGAAAGGAAGCCGATGCGCATGGGCCTGTTGCCGACGAAGTAAGCAAAGAGGACGCTTCCGGCCTTCAGAACCGCATAAACAGCGAATATCAGCATCGTCAGGACGAAATTGTCGATAAGTCCTTGCGGCGCTATCTCCAGACCGACCGATATGAAGAACATCGCCATGAAAATGTCTTTCATCGGCGTTATGTCGTGCTCTATCGTACTTCTTGAGGCAGCCTGGGATACGACCACTCCCATAAGGAATGCGCCGATGGCCATAGACATTCCTATCCAGACAGACATCAGGGCCATCGCGAAACACATCCCCACCGCCGTTACCAACAGGATCTCGTTCGGCATCTTGGACGCGATCCAGTCAAGCGCACGCGGGACAAAGAGGAGGCCGACGGATACGGCCACGATCATGAAGACAAGGATTATCATTATCATCCATATCATGGAGTCCAGTTCCATCGGGCTTCCTGTCAGCAGAGGGGCTGCCATGGACAGCATCACGACCTGCACGACGTCCTCCACCACTGTTATCAGAATTATGGTATCGATGTCTTCTTTCGAGAGCCTTCCCTGATCTTTAAGTACCGCGGTTACCACCGCGGTGCTTGATCCGGATATTATCGCCCCGAAAAGGATCGAGGTGATCATGTCCCAGCCCATAATGAGCCCGAAAATGTATCCTCCGCTGATCATCAGCGGTATCTGGACAAGCGCTACCATTACAGCGAATGCTCCTGTCTTTCTCAACTTCTTCAGATTGAGCTCCATTCCGATGCAGAACATCAGCAGGACCAGTCCCATCGATGAAAGAATGCTTATGATGCTCTCAGTTTCCTCGGATTCGCCGACCCAATAGTTTGCGAGGATTATTCCTGCGGCAAGATACCCGATTATGGCGGGCATCCTTAGTTTCTTGAAAACGACAGAACATATCCCCGCTACAAGCAGCAGGAACGTCATGTTCAAAAGAAACGTCGCTTCATCCAATAATACACCCAAATCCATATACTCTTTTTAGTAAAAAATTATTTGCCGATTATAGCCCCTTTTAGACTATGTTGCTGCGTCAGAACAAATATGTTCAATACCCACAGTTGATTTTGATACCCTTCACAAAGCATAATGCCATAGAATTATTTGATGGGTTTTTTTACCACAAATCGTATGCAGAAAATGCCACAAATCTTGTGCAAAACCTCTGTAAAATTGATATAGCATCTTCAATAAAAGAAAGATCAGACCTCATCTTCCTGCAGCGCAGACACTTTCTTTCTCTGGCGCCCCCCGGTCTTTTTCAGCTTGCCCTGGTCCAGCGCCCACTGGAAACCGCTTATCTCTGCAGGAGTTATGAGCACACGGTCGTTCTTAGCGTATTTCTTACTTGTCACCCAATTTGTGAAGGGTAAAAGGACCCTGTATTCGTCAGCGTCCATGACCACTTCTTTTGTGTTCGGCCTGCCTCTCATCTCCGAATACGTGCCGTTGTACATCCTCACGCCTTTACTCTTCACCTCTGCGACCTTTGTGCAGACCGTGTCCAAAAAATACCTGTCGTGGGTGATGGCGATTATCGTGCCGTCATATTCGTTGAGCGCTTCTTCGACAGCATGTCTCGCCGGTATGTCCAGATAGTTGGTCGGCTCATCTAATACAAGAACATTGGTCTCTTCCAGGAGAAGCATGCACAAGGCGACTCTCGCCCTCTGACCTCCGGAGAGGGTCTTCATAGGCCTGTCAACATCGTCGCCTGAAAGGAGCATCCTTGACAGGATTGACCTTGCATCCCCTCTCCTTTCCTTGCCTATGACCTTCATTATCTGTTCTTCGGCTGTCAGAAGAAGGTCCAGTCCTTCATGGTTTTGAGAATAATACCCTATCTTCGCTCCGGGGGCGACCCACAGTTCGCCTTTGCTCGGTACCTTCTCCAACAAAGCCTTGATGAGCGTGGACTTGCCTTCCCCATTCGAACCGAAAACTCCGATCTTATCTCCTTTCTGAATATCAAGTTCCACGTTCTCAAGGATCGTCCGCCCTCCGAGTTCCACCGATAATCCTTTGCAGGTGATGACGTTCTTTCCGGATTTGGGAGCTGCCTGTATCCTGACTGTTATCTCTTTGTTCTCCTCGGGCTTTTCTTTTTCTTCCATCTTGGAAATAAGTTTATTCCTTGTTTTGTGCGTGGTAAGGTACCACTGGTCCTTGTGAAGCTGCTCTGCGATCTCTTCCTGCCGTTTTTTGTTGTTGGCGTATTTCTTGTATTCTTTTTCCATCCGGTCGAGGTCAAGCATCTTCTTTGTTATGAATTCGGTGTAGTTCCCTTTGTACTCCCTTGTCTTCCCCATCGATATCTCCGTCATCCTCGTGGCTATCTTGTCCAAAAAATAACGGTCGTGGCTTATCACCAGCAGAGCGCAGTGGGATTTCAGGAGATAGTCCTCCAGCCACTCGACTGTTTCAACGTCCAGGTGGGATGTCGGCTCGTCCATGACCAGAATATCGCAGTCGTCCGCCTGCACGAGTATCCTGGACAGCATCACTTTTGTTCTTTCGCCGCCGGAGATGGAATCCATGGTGCGGTCCATGATATCCTGCGACAGGCCTACTTTCTTCAGGGATCTCAGAAGCTTGCCTTCGTCCTGGACATCCGAGCTTTTCAGGTCCCTTTCCAGCTGAGAGCATTCTGCGGCCAGTGCGTTCCAGTCGACATTGTCTCCGGAGGACATTGCGGCCTCTATGTCCCTCATCCTCTTCTTTATGTTCTCAATGTGCCCGTACGGCCTTCCGAGAACGTCCCTTACCGTGAATCGGGATGACGACTCCGGGAATTGTTCGAGATATCCTATCTCATCGGTGTATCTGGTGAGTTCCCCTGTGTCTGGCCTCAATTCTCCCAGCAGTATCTTGAGGAATGTGCTTTTGCCTGCGCCGTTTATCCCGATAAGCCCTATGCTGTCTCCTTCATTGATCTGGAGGCTGGCATCGGTCAGGACCTTCACAGGACCGAATGATTTCGTAACGGCCTGAGCTTTCAGAAGCATGCTTTCCACATCGGTTTGAATTATTTATTATGTTCATGTTGAACAGAGAAAATCATTAAGAAAAGAAAGTTAAGAAGGGGATTTCTCCCCGGTTTGGTTTTCTGTTTTTAAGGATGATTCCTTTCTACCTTTTTTCCAGATCAGGACCTCAGCAGCCTTATCGCGATGATTATCGCTATTACGGCGATTATTATCACGATGATGATCAACAGGATCTCAATGAGAGTGAGTCCGCCGTCGTCATCTTTCTTATCGCTGGCCAAGACTACGCTACCGTCTTTCAACGCGAAGTTGACATCCGATGTCACTTTCATGGCAGTGCCTGCTGTGTAGGCGCCACCGTTTGCAGTGATGACAGGTGTTCCTTCGTATCCGGGCTGAACGAGTGCTTTCGCGGCTACAGTCTTTCCGTATTCGATCTCAACGTATGGGCCGACATAGGTTTGTCCGTTGACCGTCCATGTTACACCAAGGTAGGTCTCACATGTGATCTTGTACTTTACCCATTCATAGCCCCAGCCGAGACCGCAGTAGAGTTTCTCCCATCCTGCCTCGCCAATGACTTTGGTGGGGTTCAGGCTGAGGAAGGTGGTTGCTTCATTTCTGCCATACTTGTCGGTGCTCCACTCTTTTATCTTGATGTCTTTCAACTGATCCTCATAGAGCATCGGAAGGAGCACACCGGGTGAGGCTGCAGCGTACAGAGTAATGTAGAGGTTGTCCTCTATGAAGTACTCTGTCTTTACAAACCCTGCCGGGATGATCTTCGTGCCTACTGTGAAGTTGCCATACACGTATGCCGCAGCGGCCGGATCAAGTGTTATTGCACCATTGATGACAGCTGTGTTTGTGTATGCCTCAGACAGAGGCGACAGAACAGGCTTTACGCCTATCCACAGTTCTTTTAAGGCTGTGACAGTTGAAGAAGTAACCGAGACTTTGCCTGAGACAGATATTACCTTTGCAGAGATGGTCGCGCCGTTCTTGGCAACCAGTTCACCAGAGACGGTGATCGCACCGTTGTTGACGGTTCCAACTATTGTGGAGGTGTCGACGGTGAGCACACCTGCAGACATTATGTCAATGGCTCCGTTGGGACCGAAGGTCGCCGTTCCACCGCCGGTGAAGTTGGCCTTTCCGTTGATCCTGATGGTACCATTGATTGCCATGTTGCCCGTGGATTTGAAATCCCCGTTGACGGTCATTGTAACATCTTCCGGTATGGTGATTGCATAGCCCTTGTCGTCAAGCTTAACGCCTGCCTTGAGTGTTGCATCCCTGTTGAGGGTTGCAGGCTGGCGGAGGTTGAGCTCATCGCCGCTGACCGAGATATCCAGTGCTGTTGCGAGATCGGTGTAGATGTACTTGGCACCTTCGATCAGGATGTCAGCCTCGGGCTCGTCGCTTGCAGCGGGCTTAACGTCGTATATGGCCTGTCCGCTGACGACCGAGTAGTGGTCTGCACCAGCGGTGACAATTATCTTTGTCTTTGCCGGTACTGTCAGCTTCGGGTTTGCGCTCTCGTCTTCTGTGGTTGCAGGGTCATCGAGTCTTCCGACTTCCAGCGATGCGTCTGTGCCGATGTATATTGTTATACTGCTGAACTCAGAGTTATCGAGGGTCGTGTCTACAAGTATGACATGCTTTCCCATAAGCGTTATTTCGTTGCTTTTCTTTATTGCGTTTGCGAGTGATGTGAAGTAGTATGTTGAGTTTGTAACTGTTCCGGTCGCGGGTGCATTGACATAATAGTATGCTGCAACCATGTTTTCGGATGCCATTTCAAGCGGGAAGGCCGGGACATCTGAATATGTCACTACAGGCGTTACACCGTGAGAAATGATACCCTCTCCCTCGAAGGTAACATAGGGGTCGCGGCTGTCGATGGCCATCATTCCATACACGGTACTGGACGAGTAGATGAAGTTCATCTCGCCTTTCACGAGCATCTTCTGATCATCGAGAACTATGTATGCTGCGATGGCTCCTGCCGAATCGGAATCTTTTGCCCTTATCTCGTCGACTGCAAGAGCTGCTGAGCCCGTCTTTGCTTTAACCACTGTGGTTATGGTGGTTGGTATAACCGGGTCGTCAACTGTTCCTTGGAAGTACCTCTGAGGGTTTCCGAGGATCCTTTCGCTGCCTATGACGACGACATCTACAGTGCCGCCGACGGGCACTATGGTGTTCCCGTCCATGAGCACTATAAGGTTCACATCCGAGCCTCCGATGTCCACTTTAATGACCTTTGTGGTCAGTACTTTATCGTTAGTGACATCCAGAGCAAAGTCGACTGAGTACGTGCTCGACAAGAAGCCCCATACGTTGTATGGAGGAGTGGTGCCGTCATCATACAGGCCGATGGTCGGTGTGGCTGCCGCTGCCGATGTTTTCAGCGCGGATCCCAGCGTGAAACTTGTCGCGGACACTCTCGCGCCGGTGCTGTACCACATCTGTGTGCCGTCATATGCGACGAACGTGTATGTTCCGAAAGGCACATACTCAAATGTTATCAGACCTGCGACTATCGATGCCGAGTATACTTTTCCATCGCTGCTCACAAGGAACGCTTCGCTAAAGGCCGTGGCCGCTTCTGTCTCGATGGTTATAGTCTCCGACACTGTTGCCGGTCTCTCCGATCCGCCTGCCGATATGACTGCGCCTGCCTCTACGGTCACATAGACCGAGTCGGTGGCGAATATGTCAAACGAGGTTCCAGGGTTTATCCCTGCCAGAGGCAGTATGGGAGGCACCAGCGGCGCCAACGGGGCATCCATGAAGTGTTCCAGAACACCTACAAGGACGGCGGGAGGCAATAGGTCAGCAACGATGGCGCCCATGTTGTCATCCAGAAGTTTCTGGTAGGACTCAGGGAACTGTATGGTTGCCTCTCCCTCAAGGACCAGCGTACGGCTGTCGTACTTGGGGTAATATTTACCGCTGTCAAGTACGTTGAAATCATCGGAGCTAACGTTGGTGCTGGGCAGGATCTCCACTGGAGATGCCGCCACGCCGGAGATCCTTGCTTTTCCTTTTGAGTCAAGCGCAAGGATCGTACCTGCAACGTAGTTAGCTGTTGCCGTGAAACCGCCTACTTTGATCTTGCCGCAGAAGGATGCGCCGTTGGTACCGTCGTAGTAGCCCAGCTTTATCTGTCCCTTTGTCAACTCATAGGTTCCGGCAGGCGTTGCTCCGCCGAAGTCCTTGTTGAGGTTGCTGATCGTGAAGAACGCGATGATACCGCTGTCTGTTTTTTCCATAGTAGCGGTTATCAGGACTGCACCTGCACCGGCCATTTTCAATGCGCCGTATGAGGTGTATGTCTTTTCGTCAGCTGTCAGGGTGCCGAGCTGGACTGTTCCAGTGTAGCTGCCTCCCTCGCCTACTTTGAACACAAAGCTAATCGGTGTGCTCAGATTGTCTTCTATCACGTAGAAGTCATAATCTACTGCAGATGTCTCGCCGGGTTGTATCAGAATGTTGTTGCTAATTTTAGCAGCAGCACTGTCGTCGCTCAGCGCGATACCCGCTATGGATACCATCGCCAGGGCGGCAACTACAACAAGGGCTAAGACCATCTTATTGTTTTTTTTCATTTCTTTTCTCATTTGGAATCATCCTCTATTGAGTTGTATTTCCTGCCTCTCAAGCATGCCCGTCGAAAAACGAGCGGCGGGCATTCACAGGAAAGTGATGACACCGATTCGGCGGAATAGAACATATGTTCATCCCGCATCCCTCAGTTTTTCCATCCCTTACCTTTGGTTTGCCCGTCCGTACTCCGCATGGTGTACGGGCACGTTCTTCGCAGGCTGCGAAAGGCTGTCCATATATGCGTCAGCACATATGCACGAGTTACTGATACGTGTAGGGATATATAATATTACTCCAAAATTAGGTATCTGCGCGCGTATATTCTGGGTTAAATGAAAGATAGCATATCTTTTCTCTTTTCTCCATAGAGGCCAGCTTCCGATGCCTTCATCGGAGTATGACGCTCAGGACGCCCCTGCTTTGTTTTATCATCGGCAGCAGCTCGGGAGGGATCTGCCCGTCGACCACTATTATCAGGTGAGAGTCTGTCCTCACCCCCGGATCGTCCACCACTGCCTGCCTCACGGAGAGGCCGCCTCTGTAGACGATGTCCATCACTCCTGCCAATATTCCCGGCATCGTTGCATCCGTGGGGATTATCTCCACAGTGGTGCAGCCTATCCTCGGCGCGACATCTGCGAGCAGCAGCATCGACTGCAGTTTCGAGAACACCTTGTCCAATTCCGGAACCGCTGATATCCTGTCGAGCGCCGATCTTACCACCCTCCGGTCTACGCCCGCCGCCCTTGCTATCGCCGCATCCGATTGCTCTATATCGTTGCAGTAGGCTGTGCCGTTCTCCACCCTTATCCCGTGCCTGAGAAGAAGCATCGCTACCCTCTCCTGCGACGGCAACCCGATGAATCCTTCTTTCACACAGTCCATGCATGGTAATGGGCATTGCGGATAAAAAACATGCATCTCTTGATCGGTATTTCCTCACACGTTCAAAGATGGCAATTTGCACAAAAAAACACCTTGAACAGATGCATGTGGCACATGTGATAGGCGAAGCAGCGGTCCTCCGTTTGCGAAAGCAGTTTTCATGCTGGAAGGCGGTTTCTGTTTGCCGTCAAAAACCGTTGCGCCGGAGACCGTGTGATATCTCGGAACAGACCCCGTTCCCGGCGTATCCGGGGGTTTTCGAAATAGCTTTGTTCAGAATAATCGGGAAACTCTGAACATATAAACAGTATGTTGCCATATATGGAGATAAATGAATATATATAATTAGAAATTATCTCGTATATTGCAGGAATGGTATGTTTGGCTGTGCGAAATCTTTCGTGGATCCAATAACCTATTGGTCGTTCATCGGGGAAGATATAAGCACGTTCTCCTACGATACCGGTTGGACATATGAACCATACTGCATACAGCAAAAAGAAGAGAGTTTCACAAAAATTTTCTTTGTCCCTCTTCTGCGCTCAGGCGAGACGGTCGGCAAACAAATTGCCGTCCTGTCCGATAGATTTTATTTCGGTTCAGGCGGTCTTGCCTTCGCGAGCAGAATGATCAATCCACAGATGTTCTGCGATACCGGAACGCCGATCATGCAAAAAACCCTGCTGAATCCAGTACCGGAAAGCGAGCACTTTTTGTACAAGGAGGAAATTGGGCACACGAGGGCTGTGGAAGAGAGACACAACATGTCCGTGAGTAAGCGACACGGCCAGAAAAACAATTATTTATGGAGGCAAATAAATGAAAAAAAATGTACTAGCGGCAGCTGTTTTGGTCATCCTGATGACAGCTGGAGCATTCGTGCTTGTATCCGACGACGATTCAAGCGCGGCACCTACAACAATAACAATAGGCGACTTCACATTCGAATACGACCCTTCCGCGGCCATAAAAGAAGCCACGCTGATAAGCTATAACGCCAATGCAGACAAGGTAACAATCCCGAATGAGATAGTGATCGGCGGTACCGATGTTTATCCTGTAACGGCCATTGCCGACCTGGCTTTCTATCCTAATGAGCTCATGAAAGAGGTCATAATGGGTAACAATGTAGTAAAGATCGGGAATTCTGCATTCAGGGATTGCACAGCCCTTAAGTCGCTTGATCTCAAAAATGTGACGGCAATAGGAAATTATTCCTTCTTCAACTGCCTGTCGCTCACCGAAATAACTGCAGAAGAGCTCATAACGGTCGGGGATTTTGCTTTTGCAATATCGCCTTGGTCCGGAGGCTCGCCATACACTGGTGATATCCCAGTAATAGCAACACTTTCACTTCCAAAGGTGACGACGATAGGCGTAGGCGCGTTCGGGGCTGTGACCGGCACATCTCTTGCAAGAGATTTCAGTAAGGTCATTCTCCCCGAGTGCACAAGCATCGGCAACTATGCATTCTCAAAAGCGACGATAAAAACTTCGCTCAGTATACCAAAAGCCGTGACGATTGGCGATTATGCATTTTATTTTAACAATGAGACAAGCAAAGACGATGCGACAAGATATTCTTTGTCTGTCGAAAACGTAACGAGCATAGGCGCCTATGCATTCTCCGGAAGAGCGCTGAGCGACATCGCTCTGCCTCTGACAGCACCGTACACCATAGGGAAATATGCGTTCCAACACACTAATCTGAACTCAGCGGATCTGGGAATGGTCACCAATATCGGCGATGGCGCATTCGATGGCATCGCAGAACTGAAATACTTCGTTGTGAACCCCTCTAACGGCAAATACTCATCTCTGATATCTGAGGACAGCAGCGATAAGGGCGTCCGCGGTGCATTATACGGGCTGGACGGGGGAGATCTGATATTGATCAAAGTGCCGTCCAGAATAGATACTCAGCTTATCAACAATAAATTCACAGTAGCAGACGGGGTTGAAAGGATGAACAGCACGGCTTTCGACGGATGCCCCGCCATAGAGGTGGACCTCAACGAGATAAAAGAAATACCGGACAATGCGTTCACAAAGACCCGTGTCCTGGGCGTCACAGCCACAAATGCGAGCTATATCGGTGTCGGAGCATTCCTCGGATGCGGGTCCCTGTCCTATTTCGAATTCCTTGATACCGGAGGTTCACTCACTATCGGCAACTCGGCCTTCAAAAACACCGGACTCACCAAAGTTTATCTTCCTAAAAAGACAACTGTCGGCAACGAATCATTCTCCAATCTGCAGGTAATGGCCTTTGACAGCCTGGTGATCGGAGTATGGGGCGACACGGTGATCAAGCCGGATTCCTTCTCCGGGACGACAATGTATGCCCTTCAGGTCTCTTCGGATGCGGCCACAAAGAGCGGGGCAGAGGCAATATTCAACGGTTGGAACAACGTTGCGAAATGGACATACGGAGGTTCCGAAAAGACCGGCCTGCTGATAATAAATAACACAGGGCCTGTTGACATTTCAAACCTTCTGCCTGATGGGCAGGGGCGGATAGAGATCAGGAACTTTACTGGTCTGGCCACAGGAACCCTTCAGTTCGTAGAGAACAAGAACAAGAAGACCCCGCCGTTCCACATGAAATCCGTCAAACCCGGCATATACGGGCCGGAGGCGGACGGCACCTCAGCATCGCCGATAGACATAATGCCTGACATCAGCGGTACGGGCACCAGGGTAGGTACCTGCTATAAAAACGACGGCGTCACATGGGAACTCATTTTAGAGTATTACATCATTGATTTCTATTCCTTCCCCAACGGCGACCATGACGGCGACGGAGACCTCAATGACGTGGACCCCGACTATGATGATCTGATGGTCACTTCCAGCATTTTGGTGTCCGACCGTACTCTGTACGGAAGCCTGACGTATCTTGCTGGCGAAGAGCTGAAGACCATGGAATGGCCGGAGTTCGTCAGATTCAGTCTGAAAGGATGGTACACTGCGGACAATGCAAAACATGGGTCTGCAGTGTTCATAAACACTACCAACGATGATAAGATAACGGCAGTCGATCGTTTCGGATTCACCATTGATGAAAGTCTGATCTACCGCGACCCTGTCACAGATCAGGGCATACTCAACCTGTACGCACTGTTCATAGGCAAAGAATACACGATCAAACTTGAGACCAGATTGACCTCAGGACATACAGATATAGTACCTGCCGTCGATGCGGCGAATCCCGTCGGGGGTTCGGTCGAACTTATTCTTGATCCTTCCATCCCCTTGTACAGCGGATTTAGTACGGGCACGAAGGGATTTGAAGAGGCCAGTTACCCATACGGTACCGGACTGATCCTGAAAGCAACGCCGAACGCCGGATATGCGTTCGTCGGATGGGGTATCCTCGATACCACGGATGAGGACCACCCCGTTTGGACATACTCTGTAAGAGACAGGATGTATGTCAATCCGGCCCTCAGCGTTGCAGAATGGCCGATGTCGCTTCAGTCCGGCATGAAGTTCGTGGCATATTTTGCCAAAACTGTGACCGTGACCTTTGATCCGAACGACGGCAATCCTTCGACTAACGTGATAATGATCGTCGGAGACGATCTGGTCGAACCCAACAACGACTACGACAGTTTCGATTATTATTACATAGCGAAATTCACCCTCACAAACACCAACACAGGCAAAGGAACCTCTTACTACCCCGGCACTCCGTCCCAGACAGGACTGACATTCGGCGGATGGTACGGAAACCCCTCTGATACATGCTATGCGGCTTATGACGCGGCAGATCCGATGGGCGACCTGTCATACCTGAAGGCATTCGTTGCTATGCCGAATGTGACCTCTCTTACGCTCAAGGCGAGATGGTATGCCGAGATCACGTTCTACGCAGACAACGGGGTCAACGGCACGGCCACGATGGCGGCAGCGAGCGGTCTGGCGGAGACCTCGCCCGGAAGCGGGGTGTACACCTACCAGCATAACGTGGGCACATGGAGCGGCGGCGGTTACACTGCGGCTCTGCCGTCGACTTTGGTTCCGACGGCCTCCGATGTGAACTTCAACGGATGGTATGTCCTCGACGGCGGAATCACGGTAAGCCATGTTGCGAATCTGGTGCTGCCGAAGACGAACAAAATTCTATTCTACCCGGACCTCTACCCTACAAAAGAGAGATTTGAGGCGGATGCCCCTGTGCAGGGAGATATGAAACTCATGGCCCTGTATTCCGCCAATGTGGAGTTCTACTTCAATGACGCCGTAATGGGAAGCGCCGTGATAACAGCATCGCCCTACACCATGGCTGTCCCTGTGTCTCACCCCCTTCCTACTTACACTTTGTTCGGGGATACGATCTTCGACACTGTAAAAAATGAAATGGTGAATGCGCAGACAACCGGCCCTATATACAAAGAAGATGCGAAATTCGTAAGGATGCATTTCCTCGGCTGGTATGTGTACGACGGCACAAACAAGCCGGCCGCGGGGGACACGAAATATGATAATCTGACGACCGTAACCCAAAACGTCAAGCTCATCGCAGGATGGGGATTCGAGATAACATTTGACGACGGCGGCTTAGCAGGGATCGTCGATCAGACGACAATGTCAACATGGGTGCCCGGAAGCTATCACTTCCTTGTTCTGGAAGGTACGGCATTCGAAATGACAGGCACCGGTATGCCGAAGATCAAGCTGAGCGGCAGCGACCCGACCTCTTGGTTCGACGCCAATTCCACACCGTACGAATGGTTTACGAACGGCCCGCCTACGATCTACTACACATACAGCGTGGAACTGACGCCGGAGTTCAGGGACCTTTTCAGATTCAACATAATGGGAGGATCCCCCTCGATGGTGATGGTTCCGTACGATACATCAACCGATACGTTTGCGGATATGCTGGACAGATTGAACACGAGCCTCTTCGACGGCACTTCATACGTCGCACTGGCAAAAACTGGATTGTACTACAAGACTACCGGCACACCGAGTGCTGCGGGAGAGCCTAATGCGGTATGGTACAAGAACGGAGGGGTCGTACCCGACTATATCAGCGGCGGCCTGCTTACGGAGTGGGCCCCGGGCGACTCGATAACTACAGACACGGTTGCCTACATACGATGGCTGGCGGATGTGGCATTCGATATGAACGGAGGATCTTCCGCGCCCCCGGCGACGATAACTGTTGACGAAGGCACGCCATTTAACGGTTCGCCGTTCGAAAATGCTCCTCCGGGCTCAGGCAAGTTCATCGTACCTCTGCCTACGTATAACGCCGCTAATGACAAGACGTTCAAAGGATGGCTTGTCGGCAGCACAGAATATGTGAACCAGACGAATGATATTGCCTATACAGGCAACGTCACGTCCTCCATAACGCTCAAGGCAAAATGGGGCGTAGAGGTCAAGTTCTACTTCACCGGGAATCTTGAAGTCCCGTACCCGGTCGGCACGGTGACCCACGGTACAGAGACCATCGGCACAGACACCTTCGGCTACATCATAGTCGATGTATCGGACCTCGGCACCGTTACTGCGCCGACATTGTCCAAAACCGGCTTCCATAACAATTATGTGAAGTGGTATAAGGCAAGCGATGCGGTGTCTCTTACCGCAAGCGGCCTATCAACGGCGCCGGCTATTCTGAGCGGAGTCACAACGAACACGACATTATACGGAAAATGGTATGCGGTCGTCGACTTCAATGTAGGCACGTCTGCCAATCCCCTGTTCACCGGCATTTCGATGAACCTTCTGGAGGGATCGAAACTTTCAGATCTGATCTCATCGCCGAGCGACAGTCTCAACCCGTATGTTGCAAAGACCGATTGGAATTTCGTCGGATGGTACGACAGAACAGGCATTTCTGACCCTAACGACTATGAGGACTTCGGAACGCAGTACTATACGACAGGTTTCCTCTATCTCCCAAGTGTTCCCAGCGACAGTACCTCATCAAAGATCACAAAGGACGTGACCTTGGACTACGAGTTCGTCGTATTGGTGGAATTTGACTCCGGATACTCTCCGGGCGTCACGATAGCCCCGCAGTATCTGCGTGTCGAAAAGCCTCTCCCGAGCAGGTTCAGTACTCACAGCGACAGATTCACTGATGCACCGTCAAGGGCAGGAGTAGCGTTCACCGGATGGTGGGACCTCTCTGTCACACCGAACGACAGATACGCGGACGGAACTGCAGAACCAACTGGCCTGCTTGTTCTGAAACCGATGAAGCTTACGGCGACATGGCTCGTCAAAGTCAGCTTCTTTGATCTGCCGGCGTATCTCTCGGACGGCCTCTGGCTTAACGTAAGCGGAAAAATAACTCAGGATGCCGGCGTAGATGGAATACTCAATACGCGCGATGATTTCTTCCTGATGCCGGAAGGCACCCTTCTAAGAGAGCTCATCCTCACGGACCCCACACCGGGCGGAATGACATTCATCTCTTGGTTCGTTGAACTGGGGACGGTCGACGGGTACTATGCAAGCGGGGATATCCTCTATAAGCTGACCGACAAATTTGTCGGCGACATAATGCTGACGGCCGGATATGGGTTCGTGCTGCATTTCAACACCAACGGAGGAACGCCTTCATCGATCCCCGACATGCTGGTCATTGAAGGACAAAGCATCAACCTTCCAGAAAAGCCGGCCAAAGGCAGGCTGACGTTCACCGGATGGTATGACGGTTCGGCCAAAAACAGCGCCGGAGCCCTTGTGACACCCACAAGCGAGACCTGGTACACCGCGAAATGGCAAGTGGAGATCAAACTCTACGACAGCATATCGATGACGCCTGTTGCTTCTTTCCAGTGGGATGAGGATGTCGGTCCGGGCAGCATCGGCTTTACCTATAATCTCGTAACAAGCGGAGATTATGGAGGCAATGCGATAAAGGTCGAAATAAATTGGACAGGCGCTCCTGCACCGGTCACGGTAGAGAAGTTCATAGACAAGTATGACCCCTCCGTCCTCGGCGGCTGGACATCGCTGTACTCTGTGTTCAACGGATGGCTGGACCCATTCACAGGCACGCACCTGTCGCCGACAGCCGACCTGAGCACTCTCTTCGCAGGCGCCACAGACTCGGCCGCTCTCTTCGCCACATGGAATGAGAGAGTAAGGTTCTATGACGGCGGCACTCTGGTGAACACACAGTACGTAGATTCCGGAACATACCTCGGAACTGTGGCTCCGTCGGGCATAGCCGGATGGGCCGACCTGTACAGCCCGCTGAATCCGCTGAATCCGGCCACATACCGGATCAGGGACAGCGGAGACTTCCTGAAGGTCGACCTCATCACCGTGACCTTTGACGGAAACGGAGGGACCCCGTTGTTGCAGACATTCTCCAATGTCGTGTCTGGAACAATGCTTGGCGCCATCGGCGCCAACGAACCTATGCGCAGCGGAATGTACTTCGCAGGATGGTATTCCGGCAGCACAAGGCTGTCCTTCACCGACAAGCTGTACAATGACACCGCGCTCACGGCAAGGTGGTCTTCGACCCCGGTCGAGCAGTACGCAGTGTTTGCCTTCGCGGACACTCATACGAGTATCTCTCCCTCCGGAATGATCAAGGCCATGCGCGGAGACACGGTCTCATTTGACTTCCGTGCAGAAACGGGATATAAGCTTGTGGTGGTGATCGATGGCAAGGAGATCAACTCTGACGGATTGTCGTCGTATACCTTCAGTAATATCAACAGCGACCATTCCATCGTGGTAAGGGCAGCAAGCGGCGGCCCGTCTCCGCCCATAGAGACCGACACCCAGTCCGGACCAACCGTATTGGGAGGAGGGAACCTTGCAATACTGAACTTGGTATTCATGGTCTTGTGCATCATGATAAGCATAATCGCGCTCACGGTCACTTACAAGAGGAATTATGAGGGAACGGGTACAGGCAAAGGCCTCAGGCTCGGAGCGGTGCTCATAGCCGTGATCTCGTTCGTGATATTCCTTCTTACAGAGGGATTCGGCGGCACATATGTGGCTTATGACTCATGGACAGCGGTGATGTTGGTGCTCCTGGTTGCAACAGTGGCACTGGTGCTTGCAAGCCTGAGATACGACTACATCGACGATTAAACAGCTTAACGGTAAAACCGGGGCACCGCCCCGACCTTAATTTTTATTTTTCCCTGCATCTTATTGAGAAGATAAATCATTAATAAATCCGTCATGCATAAGGTAGCAAAGACGGGATGATATGCCGAGCGTTGATGAGATCAGAGAGCAGATAGAATCTATCGACAAACAGATCGTTGACCTAATAGCCACGCGCATAGAAATGACGGACGAGCTTGCCAGAGAGAAGAAACATTCTTCCCAGGGATACTGGGACGGCAAGAAAGAAAAAGAGGTCATTGAAAGGTACATGAAACTATGCGAGGAGGTCGGCCTCTTCGAATATGAAGCGAAGCTCATCGCGGAAGTGCTTTTGAAGATCTCAAAGGAAAGGCAGAAGCTGCTGTACGACAAGTGAACATCCGCCGATCTGCAGCGCATTTACTGCATTTGCAGGAGATTTACAGTGACATTTATGGGATTTCCCAATGCCCTGATTTCAATGAAACAGACAGTAGGTTCTCCGGAACATTCCCAAAATATAATAACCACATAGCATTGACCCTAGTTAAAAAGGAAGTATTCAAATGAGCAAGATCAGCGTTGCCGTTCTTGGAGCCACCGGGCCTATCGGCCAGAGGTTCGTACAGATGCTTGAGAGTCACCCATACTTTGAGATCGAAGGGCTTTATGCGTCGGAAAGATCGGAAGGAAAAAGGTTCGGAGACGCTGTCAAGATCAGGGACCATAAGTTTTCGGACGAGGCTCTCGAAACGAAGATCAGGTCGATGGATCTCGATCATATCTCAAAGAACGCAAGGATAGCGTTCTCCGGGATACCCTCCGATCTTGCGGGACCGACCGAGTCCGAGCTTGCGAAAAAAGGCGTGGCTGTTTTCTCCAACGCCGGCTCGCACCGTATGGACAAGCACGTTCCGATACTGATACCGGAGATCAATCCGGACCATGCTGTCTCTGTCAAGAGACAGGACACTTACGGGAATGGAGGATACATAGTGACGAACGCCAACTGTTCCTCTACCGGCATAGCGCCCCCTCTTTTCGCCCTTGATAAGAAGTTCGGCCTTGAAGAAGTATTCATTTCCACGTATCAGGCGCTTTCAGGCGCCGGATATCCCGGAGTGGCGTCGCTGGATGCAGTGGGCAACGTCGTTCCGTTCATCGACAAAGAAGAAGAGAAGATGGAAAAGGAACTCGGGAAGATACTCGGCGGTTACTCCGACGAGGGTTTCAAGCCCGCATCCTTCAGGGTCCTGGCAAACTGCGCCAGAGTGCCGGTGATAGACGGCCATCTGGAATCTTTGGTCATTAAGCTCAGTTCATCCCCTTCGCCCGAGGATATCGCCTCAACGCTATCGAAGTTCAGAGGGGAGCCTCAGACGCTGAAACTGCCGTCTGCGCCGGAAGTGCCGATAATAGTAAGGACGGAAAGGGACAGACCGCAGCCTGTGTACGATGCTCTTGCCGGAAGTCCGGAGAGGGCAAGAGGCATGGCCACCACTGTCGGAAGGATCAGAGACGGCAACGGATACTGCAAAATGTTCGTGCTTTCCCACAATACTCTGAGAGGCGGCGCCGGCGGATCGATGCTCAACGCAGAATTGTTCAAGGCAAAAGGGCTCCTCTGACCGATCGTTGCCTGACATCTATTGCCGGACGGTCGAGTTCGGAGAATATTGTTAATATTCTACGAAATATCTTCGTCGAATAATTATTTATTCTACGAGGAATTATCGTATATTGTGTACATTCACGAAAGAGAAAAATGGACCGATTTCAGATGGGACCCGTATAAAATAGAACCAGCAGCCCAAAGGCTGCGATTCCTTCAGGGGAAGCTGCATGGGATGATGGAAGGAACAAAAACGGATATCGAAAAGAAACTCATAGATACCATCACGGAGGATGTTATGAACTCTTCCAGGATCGAATCGGAATTTCTTAACGAAGACCATGTAAGATCATCGATATACAAACGCCTCGGCATTACGTATTCCGGAAAGACATCCGAAAGGGAGGATGGTGTCGTCGGAATGATGATGGATGCCACCCGCAGCTATAAGTCACCGCTCACAAAGGAACGTTTGTTCGAATGGCATTCTCTGCTGCTGGGAAACGACCATGTCGGAAGGATGACCATAGGAGAATACAGGACAGGGGGTGTGTCTGTGGTATCCGGAGCGCTTGGAAAAGAACGCATACATTACATCGCACCAGAATCAGGAAGAGTGGGGCCGGAAATGGAATCTTTCCTGAAATGGCTGGAGAACGATGCGACCGATGTTCTGATCAAATCTGCGGTCGCACACATATGGTTCGTTATGATCCATCCTTTCGATGACGGTAACGGGCGCATAGCGAGGGCAATATCGGATATGCTGCTGGCAAGGAGCGAGGGCAGCAGCATGAGGTACTACAGCCTCTCTTCCCGCATATACAAAGAACGCAGACAATATTACGATATCCTCGACAGGTCCGGTCTGGGAGACGGAGATATGACCGAGTGGATAGAATGGTTCCTTTCATGCACGGAGCGGGCTGTTCGGGACAGTATGAAGATGATAGAAGAGGTATTGAAGAAGGGAGAATTCTGGCGTGCCAATTCTGCTGTTGTGATGAATGAACGCCAGAGCAGAATGACGAATATCCTTTTGGATGAACCCCAGAACATCCTGACATCTTCGAGGTGGGCCAAGATCAACAACTGCTCCCAGGACACTGCTGTCAATGATATAAAGGACCTTATTTCGAAGGGGATACTCATCAGATGCCCCGATGCAGGCGGCCGCAGCACAAAGTATGCTCTGGTCACGAATAAGCCGCAAGGTCTTGAAAAACCGACAGAATAAGTTTCACTTCAGTATGATCAAATTTGAAAAATAACATTAGTTTATATTCCAATGAAATCTAATGTTAAAAATAAGATTAATCTTCACTCCAATATAATTTAATATACAACAAACATGATACATTTTTATGGACACCGTAGAAAGAACGCAGTATCTCAACTTCCTTTGGGAATTCAAGGGCCTGACCGATGTTGCAAAAATAATATGCGGCGTGAGGCGGTGTGGGAAATCCACTCTGATGGAACAGATGGTCGAACGGCTGATCTCGTCCGGCGTGAAGAAGAAGAACATCATTTACATGGACTTCGAATCAACGGAGTTTGATTTCATAACAGACGGGGAAGATCTGAAGAGATACTTCAAAGAAAACCTCGGAACAGAGATAACGTACGTAATTCTTGATGAGGTACAAAGGATCAAAGATTGGGAGATCCCGGTAAATGCCTTACTGGCAGGGACGGGCGCAGATGTCTATATTACGGGATCCAACTCCAAACTCCTGTCATCTGAACTTTCAACCTACATCACAGGCAGATACGTCTCGATCGAGATGCTTCCGCTGTCTTTCGAAGAATACTCCGAACTGCATTCCGACAAAGGACTGGACAAGTACGAATTATTTGACAAATACATCCGATACGGTGCGTTCCCCGGCATCGATCCGTTCGCCGGAGAACGCGCGATAAGAGCACTGCTGGACGGCCTTTATGCATCAATAATCTACAAAGATGCGGTCATGAGGGGAAAGATATTGAATGTGGCGGAGTTTGAACGTGTTGTTAGGTTCATGATGATGAATATCGGAAACCCCATCTCCGCTAACGGGATAGCTACATCTCTCGGCAATGTGCACAAGACCACCGTGGACAAATACCTGAGGCTGCTGGAGCAATGCTATATTCTTTATAAAGCCGAAAAATACGATCTCAAGAGTACAGTATTGTCGCACAGCCCGAAATATTATTCAGTGGATGTCGGTCTGAGGAACATCTCTCTGAATTATGGAACGGAAGACTATGGCAGACTCATGGAGAACCTTGTCTATCTGGAACTCATCAGGAAAGGAGATCGCGTGACGGTCGGCAAATACGGCGACAGAGAAGTGGATTTCTCGGTGAATACCAGCAAAGGCACAGAATACTATCAGGTCGTCTATTCTATGAAAGAAGAGAAGGTCAAAGAAAGGGAGCTTAAAGCGCTGAACGGTCTGAGAGACAGCTATCCGAAGACAGTCATCTCAACAGACATCATCAGGGCTGACCTGCCGAATGGGATAAGACATCTGAACATAGTTGATTTTCTTCTCGGAAAAAGGTGAACAGGCTGCCTGCTGGTTCTCTCCAGAGCGTGAAAACCTTATCTACTACCTTTTATATTGAAAGAACCAGAGGTTAATCTATGGCAATAAAGATGGCTGTCCCCAACAAAGGAAGGCTCAACGAGCGGGCAGTGGAACTCCTGCTGAAGTCAGGAATAGATCTGGGAGAGGACTGGGGAAGGAAGCTGTATGTGACGGCGAAGGACCAAAACATTGAGATAATGTTCATCCGTGCGCAGGACATACCCGCATTCATCGCCACGGGCGCCATCGACATCGGGATAACCGGGGAAGACCTGGCCGCCGAGTCCGGATACAAGATCAAGAAACTTATGGACCTGGAGTTCGGCGCATGCCGCCTTTCGGTGGCCGCTCCCGAATCCTCAGGGATCAAAAACATCGATGATATCCCGAACGGAGCGAAAGTAGCAACATCGTTCCCCAACCTCACAAAGAAATTCTTCAAATCAAAAGGCAAAGAGATATCGGTGATCGAGATATCCGGAGCGGCGGAGATCATGCCGTATCTGGGGATATCCGATCTTATAGTGGATCTCGTCGCCTCCGGTTCTACGCTCAAGATGAACCGTCTCGCGGAGATATCCAAGATAATGGATTCCCAGGCTGCCATCTACTCATCGGACGCAGCGCTGAAAAAGAACGGCGCGGAGATAGACGATGTTGTTGCCTCCATCAAAAGCGTGATGACCGCGGAGGACCGCAAATACCTTATGGCGGATGTTCCAAAAAGCAAGTTGGAACAGGTGGAAAAACTGCTTCCGGGAATAGGCGGGCCGACGGTCCTGAATATCGCCGGGAACGATAAGATGGTCGCCGTACATGTCGTGGTCCGTTCCAGGGATGTCTACAAAGCTGTAAACGATCTCAAAAGGCTCGGTGCAAAGGGCATACTCACACTTTCGATAGAAAGGCTGGTGGAGTGATGGTCTCAAGGGACATAATGAGGAGCACTGCCAGAGGCTTCAAGAAATATTACAGTCCCGACATCAAAGGAGAGCTCAGACTCGACACCAACACAAACGTTCTCGGCGCGAACCCTGCCGCCGTGAAGTTCATCAGAGAACAGAAGATAGATCTGAACGATTACCCGCGGACATACTCCGACGGCCTCAGATGCGCTCTCGCTTCCCTTTACGGTCTGGAGATGGATAACTTCGTCGCCGGAAGCGGATCCGACGAGATGCTTGATGTCCTCTTCAAAACATTCACCGAATGGGGGAACGACTGCCTTGTCCCTTACCCTTCATACAGCTTATACGACTACTTTGCCCAGATGAACGGCGGCAAAGTGCTCTATTCCGAACTTACGGACGATTTCCAGCTTGACGTCGATGACATCATCTCCTCGAGGGCGAAGATCGTCATACTTGCTTCTCCGAACAACCCTACCGGAAACTCCTTCAGGCAAAAAGACATCGAAGAGGTTCTGGCAGGATTCGGAGGCATAGTCGTCGCCGATGAGGCATACGGCGAATATTCCGAGAATTCGATGATCCCCTTTGTGAACGAATTCGATAATATGGTAGTGATCCGAACATTCTCAAAGGCATATGCGATGGCGGCTTTGAGAGTCGGGTATGCAGTTGCGAACAAAGATCTGGCCGAGATGATGAATGCGGTAAAGATCCCATATTCCCTGAACAGCCTGAGCGAGGGGGCCGCGATAGCCGCCGTGAAAGACCAGGATTTCATAAAAAGAAGCGTTGCGATGGTACGGACCGAGAGGCCGAAACTGTCTTCGGGCCTTTCAAAGCTTGGTTTCGATCCATTCCCGTCGGATTCCAACTTCATCCTGGCGAGGTCTCCGATCGATCACGCTGCCCTTACGGACGCTTTGAAGAAAAAAGGGGTACTGGTAAGGGATTTCGGCAGCAAGAGGAGGATGGAGAACTGCGTCCGCTTTACTGTCGGAACAGAAACCATGAACAATGAGCTCCTCAGCAAGATCTCGGACATATTGGAGGATTTCAGTTGAAAGTGACCATTGCCGACTACGGCGTCGGAAATCTTCACTCGGTCAAAAAGGCATTTGAGAAGAACGGTGCCGCCGTCAGGGTCGCAGCCGATATGAAAGACCTTCTGAACTCTGACTGCATCGTATTCCCCGGCGTCGGAGCTTTCGACTCGACCATGGGAAAGCTCCTCTGTTACAAAGAGGACATCAAGGAACGTCTGCTGTCGGGGGTCCCTGCCCTCGGGATATGCATCGGCGCACAGATACTGTTCGATTCCAGCGAAGAAGGGTCGTCGGCGGGGATCGGCGCATTCGGCGGCAGGATCGTCAAGCTCTCGGCGGAACGGATACCTCACATGGGATGGAACACTGTGACCACAGCAGACAGACTCATGGACGGCATAAACAGAAGAGAATTCTATTTTGCGCACTCATACAGAGGTTCCGCCGACAATCCTAACAACATCATCGGGACCACCGAATACGGGGGCGAGACGTTCCCGTCCTTCTTCAGGGTCGCGAACACATACGGGACGCAGTTCCACCCTGAGAAAAGCTCAGTCTCCGGACTTGCGCTGATAAAGAATTTCATTGCATTCGCGGAGGAAAACGCATGATGGTCATACCCGCGGTGGATGTTCTTGACCACAAGGTCGTTCAGCTTGTGGGAGGAGAACTCGGAAGCCAGAAGATAATACTTCCCGATCCTTTCAGAACAGCGATGTCCTGGGTCGAGAAAGGTGCGCCGTACCTTCACCTTGTGGATCTGGACGGGGCGTTCGGAAAGGGCAATAATCTCCAGATATTCAAAAAAATAATCAAAGAATGCGGAGTGCCGGTAGAGATCGGCGGGGGAATAAGGTCAACCAAATCAGTTGATGATCTTATCTCGGCAGGCGCGGAAAGAGTGATCGTAGGGACCAAAGCGATCAAAGAGCCTGACTGGCTTTCAATGATCGCAGACAAACATCCGGGAAAGATCATGGCGGGGATGGACACAAAGAACGGTTCGCTGGTGGTCAACGGATGGCAGGGCTCTTACGATGTCTCTGTAGAGAGCATGTTCGATACCATCAGAGAAATGCCGCTGGGCGGCGTTCTGAATACGAACGTCAGCGTCGAGGGGCAGATGGGCGGCATAGATGCCGATCAATGCAGGAACTTCATATCGAAATGCCCTCACAGAGTGATATCCTCCGGCGGAGTGACCGCAGAGTCCGACTGCAAAACTCTGAGCAGACTCGGTGCGGAAGGCGCTGTCGTCGGTCTTGCGTTATACACAGAAAAGATCAGGCCGTGGGAGTGGGACAGGCCTTGGTTTTCTTGACCGCTCACATCCATATTTATGTAAATCACATCAACGAATTAATGTAATTTACATTAAAAATTTGATGTAAATTACATCATAGCATCATATGTTGTCGATTCATACATGATGCATCACCGACCGTTTTGGCTAGCATTCGTGTTTAGTATAATTATTATAGAATCGTCCCCATTCAAACAGCATATGACAAAAAGGGCAGCTGAACTGGAACGCAGTACACGGGAGACAAATGTCTCGGTCAAATTGAACATTGACGGAACCGGTAAGTTCGACGTCGAGTGCGACGTACAGTTCCTTAAACACATGGTGGAGACCTTTGCGAGGTACGGTTCTTTCGACATCTGCATGAAAGCTTCTGGAGACAATGATCACCACCTCATCGAGGATGCTGCGATATCGCTCGGAACCGCATTCAAGAAGGCTCTCGACGACAGGCCGGTGGAAAGAATGTCCACCGTGGTCATCCCGATGGACGATGCTCTGATGATGGTCTCCGTCGACATAATCGACAGGCCGTTCGCAGAGATCGACTGCCCCGACCAGCTGTATCATCACTTCCTGCGAAGCTTCGCGATGTCCTCTGGAATAACGCTGCATGTGGTGCAGATAAGAGGTTTCGACGACCACCACATTGTGGAAGCGACCTTCAAGGCCCTCGGGACCGCACTGAGGAACGCTGTCTTGCCTAGAAAAACGGAACTCAGCACAAAGGACAGGCCCAAGGTGGGATGAATGCTTACGAAGAGGATCATTCCCTGTCTTGACGTGAAGAACGGGAAAGTGGTCAAGGGAGTGAACTTCCTGGGCCTGAAAGATGTCGGCTCCCCTCCGGATATGGCAGAGGAATACAGCAATGACGGAGCAGATGAGATAACGTTCCTTGACATTGCGGCCTCGTTGGAATACAGGCAGACGACCCTTGATCTTGTCTCCGAGACCGCTAAGAGAGTGTTCGTTCCGCTTACTGTCGGGGGAGGGATAAGGAGCGCAGACGAGATGCGCGATGCCCTCAATGCCGGTGCGGACAAAGTATCGGTTAACTCGGCGGCTATCACGAACCCTAAAATGATATCTGAATCGGCAGAGAGGTTCGGAAGGCAGTGCGTGGTCATCGCGATAGATGTGAAGAAGGTAGGAAAGGGCTGGGAGGTCCTTTCTCACGGCGGCACCAGAGCTACCGGCCTTGATGCGATAGAATGGGCGAAAAGAGCCGAGGATCTCGGCGCAGGAGAGATCCTCCTCACCTCTATGGACGCGGACGGCGTGAAGAACGGATATGACATAGCCGTGACCGCCGCGATCGCGGACGAGGTGAATATTCCCGTCATAGCGTCGGGCGGATGCGGAAAGCTGGAAGACTTCTATGAGGTCTTCACCCAGACGAACGTCTCGGCCGCATTGGCCGCATCGGTGTTCCACTACAAACAATTCACAGTGATGCAGGTCAAGGAATATCTGAAAGACAAAGGGGTACCAGTAAGATGACCGATCTGAAATTCGATAAAGATGGGCTTATCCCCGCGGTGATACAGGATCACCTGACAAATGAAGTTCTTATGGTCGCGTGGGTCAACAGAGAGGCCTTTGAACTCATGAAGGTCACGGGCTACACACACTTCTGGTCAAGAAGCAGGCAGAGGAT
>WQTN01000142.1 GCA_009786295.1 Methanomassiliicoccaceae archaeon | reverse complement strand
CTTATGGAATATTATTTAATAATGGATATATTAGAGCGTAGATAACCGTTGAGTGCTCAAATGTCTGGTTACAGCGAAATGGAAAGGAAATGGCAAGCGGAATGGTCTAAAAACGGATTGGACTGCGCCAGCAGGGATGCAGGTAAACCGAAATTCATGATAATCTTCGCATACCCCGGCGTCACGGGATTCCTTCATGTTGGGCATCTCAGAGGGTACACCTGTGCCGATGCGATCGGCAGATACAAACGAATGATCGGATACAATGTTATGTTCCCTGTGGGGACGCACGCCACCGGCAACGGCGCTATAAGCCTGGCATCCAGAGTGGCGAACAACGACTCCGAGTTCATTGATTACCTTATAAGGAACGGCTGTCCCGAAGATAAGCTTGAGGATCTGAAGGACCCCATTAAAGCCGTCGACTACTTCAACACTGTCTATATGAACGAATACTGGAAGAGATTCGGGTTCCTCGCAGACTGGAAGAGATTCACTTCCTCTGTATACCCCGACTACGGGAAGTTCATGCAATGGCAGTTCAGAAAACTGAACGAGTGCGGCCTGCTGATACAGAAACCGTATTATTCCCCGGCCTGCCCTGTCCACGGGCCGGTCGCGATCGACGCTTCCGAGACCGACATCTCCAAAGGAGGAAGCGCAGAGGTCCAGGAATATACTCTTTTAAAATTCAGACGCGGGGACGAGTATCTCGTCGCTGCGACCCTGAGGCCGGAAACAGTATACGGCCAGGTATGTTTCTGGGTGAATCCTGACGTTGAATATACCAGAATAAAGAAGGGAGATGAGACATGGATCGTCTCCAAAGAGGCGGCAGAGAAGCTTAAATTGCAGAAGGACGGCATAACGGTCCTTTCCCCCATACCGGGAAAGGAGATGATCGGATGGATGTGTGAAGCACCGATGATACACAGGGACGTCCCTGTCCTCCCGGCATCTTTCTCGGACCCCAACATCGGAAGCGGCCTGGTCACATCCGTTCCGTCTGACGCTCCGGACGACTGGATATCCCTGGAAGCCCTGAAAAAAGACCCCAGCCTTGCAGAGAGATACGAGATTCCCAGGTCGCTCATTGATTCTGTCGTACCCGTATCGATAATTTCTATCGAAGGTTACGGGGAATTCCCCGCTCGGGACATCATTGTGTCAATGGGGATAACACAACCGGGAGACCCGAGACTGGACGAGGCAAAGAAACAGGTGTACAAGGACGGCCACCACATGGGCCGTATGAAGGACATCTGCGGGCCTTTCGCCGGAATGAAGGTAGAAGAAGCCAAAGAGAGAATGAAGCAGGCAATGATCGATTCGGGCGAAGCGGAGACATTCCACGACCTTTCGGAAGAAGTGATCTGCAGATGCGGGATGCCTGTCAGAGTGAAAAGGGTGGACGACCAGTGGTTCATAGATTACAGTAACGAAGAACTCACCGAAAGGACCAGCGACCACTGCCGCAGCATGGAGATCTATCCTCCGGAGTTCGAAGAGAACATCCATTCCACGCTCAGATGGTTCAGGGAACGCGCCTGCGTAAGGCAGGGCAACTGGCTCGGGACGAAGTTCCCCTTTGATGAGAAATGGATAATCGAGGCCATTTCTGACTCCACTTTGTATCCTCTGTATTACATTGTCTCGCCGTATGCGAACAGCGGAAAGATCTCGCCGGAGAATATGACCGAAGAGTTCTTCGATCATGTTGTGCTCGGTAAAGGGGACATAGGGAAGGTGTCCGAGAACACGGGAATATCCAAAGACATTCTGAAAGAGATACGCGAGGACATAAGATATTGGTATCCTCTCGATGTGAACTTGGGCGGCAAGGAGCACATGACGGTGCATTTCCCCGTATATCTGTTCAACCACCGCGCCATACTTCCGGATGATATGCAGCCGAGGGGGATCCTTGTGAACTGGTATGTCACCGGGAAAAAGAATAAGATATCGAAATCAAAAGGCGGCGCGCAGCCTATACCCGGGGCTGTGGAGCAATTCGGCGTGGATACGCTCAGGCTGTATTACGCGCATGTCGCGTCCATGTTCGTGGATGTCGAATGGAGCGAGGATAACGTGATGACGTACCGCCAGAGGCTGGACAGGATCATCGGCGCAGTCGAAGAGCTCCTTTCATCCGACCGCACAGATGAAAAGAAGGACATTGACGAATGGCTGGTCTCAAGATTCAACGGTTACGTTTCAATGGTAAAAGGCGCAATGGAAAGATACGACCTCCGGCAGATGGCCACTGCGGTCTACTTTGAGATGCTGAACGACATCAGATGGTATGAAAGAAGAGGCGGGAACAACAAGGATACTGTCAGAGAGGCCTTAGGAACATGGATACTTCTCATGGCGCCGATAACGCCGCATGTTGCGGAAGAGATGTGGAGCATGGCAGGTTTTAAAGGTCTTGCATCGTCGGCGCAGATACCTGATGCAGGCCGGATATCCGCCTCCGCAGAATACAGGGAGGCATTCATCAGAGATGTCATGTCGGATGTCGCGCAGATAAAGAAAGTGACTTCCGCGGACCCCAAAAAGATATTCTTGTACACTTCGCCTTCGTGGAAGGCCGATGTTATGAAGATGGGGTTAGAGATGATGGAAAACGGGACCTTAGATATTCCCTCTTTGACAAAGAAATGCATGGCAGACGAAGCTCTCCGAAAGAACGGGAAAACGGTGTCCGAATTCGTCAAGAAAACGGTCACCGATCTGACCAGGTCCTCTTCGGTATCGAAAAAGGATATGGCGGAGACCGATGAGTATTCCCTCCTGGTATCGGCAAAGGACTTCCTGAAAGCCGAGCTCGGCGCAGAAGTGGAAATATTCTCCGCAGATGACGCAGACGCATACGATCCTCAGAATAAATCAAGGGCTGCCGTTCCGGGAAGGCCTGCAATCTATTTGGAATGAATCACTCCCATTTCCTATACAGATTGTGGTCTATCCCAGCTCGGTCCAGACATTTTCCTATAACAAAGTTGACCATGTCCTCTGCGGAACTTGGCTCCGAATAAAAACCTGGGTTGGCATCCATGATCACGGCACCGCATCTTGCGAGTTTCAGCTCATTCTCCAGCATGATGGCGCTCTTAGGCGTCTCTCTTACAACGAGGATGACCTTCCTTCCCTCTTTGATGCATACGGATACGGCCCTTGATATCAAGGTGTCCGATATCCCGGACGCGAACTTCGCCACCGAGGATTCGCTGCACGGAGCGACGAACATGCAGTCATAATGGTATGATCCTGAGGATATGGACGCAAATAGATCGCCATCGTCGAAGACCTTATCCGCAAGCGCCTCTACCTGTTCGACCGACATGCCGGTCTCCCGCGGGATTATCATCTTGGCTACCTTGGACATTACAAGTATCTTTTCTCCGGGAAGTTCCTGAAGGAGGCGTATGCCGTATATGCTTCCTGACGCGCCGGTTATCGCTATCACGGATCTCACGGAGCTCACCTAAGCCTGATGGTCTCTAGGTTAAGCGGCGCTTTGGTCTCGATGTTGAACTTTTTGTATATTGATGAGGCGAGGTCCGTACATTTTCTGTCTTCGCCGTGGCCTATTATGATCCTGTCCGGCCTGGGCTCAAGCGATGATATGTATTTCATCAGCTGTTTGCGGTCAGAGTGGCCAGAGAACCCGTCAACGGTCACGCGGTTCATCATTATGCTGAGGGATATCGATTTCCCTTTGCTGTTGAGCGTAATGTCCTGACGCCCTCTTTGTATGGTGCGTCCCAGGCTTCCTTCCGACTGCCATCCGACGAACACCAGCGTGTTCTTGGGGTCGTCCGCCCACTCTCTGAAATACTCCATTACCGGGCCGCCTGACATCATACCGCTTGTTGCAAGGACGATACATGAATCGGGCGAGTGGCATATCTCTTCCCTCATGTCTGATGTCTCGACCCTTTTGAATATGGGGGAAAGGAACGGGTTCTCGTTCTGCTGGAATATCTGCGTCCTGAGCTGGCTGTTGAGATATTCGGGATATGCCGTGTGAATAGCCGTTGCTTCCCATATCATCCCGTCCAGATAGACGTTCATGGTCGGTATCTTGCCCGTGCGCATCAGCTCTTCGATCACCAGCATGACCTCCTGGGACCTTCCGACAGCGAACACGGGTACCAGCACCTTGCCTCCAAGCTCCGAGGCATGCAACAGTATCTCCTTTATCTCTTCGGAGGCATCGACCCTTGACGGCTGGACGTCATTGTGGCCGCCGTATGTTGATTCTATCACCAAAGTTTCCAGTCTCGGGAATCTGTTGTTGGCGGGATTGAAGAGCCATGTTTTCTCATATTTTGTATCTCCGGAGAAGGCAACATTGTGAAGGCCGTCGCCGATGTGGAAATGAGCAATGGCCGAACCGAGGATGTGGCCTGCATTATGGAATGTCAGCCTGACATCCGGCGAGATGTCCGTTGTCTCGTTGTATTTCAGGGTTATAGTGTGCATTATCTCTTTGCGGACATGCTGCGCCTCATAGTGCTGCTTTTTCGCCTCGCCGTATCCCAATTTTATATTATCGAGCTGGAGCAGGGCCATGAGGTCCCTGGTCGGGGGGGTGCAGTACACCGGCCCCTCGTAACCATACTTGAAAAGCGCCGGCAGGGTGCCGCAATGGTCAAGGTGCGCATGTGTCAGCACGACCGCATCTATCTCGCTGAGCGGTCTTGCCTCGGGTATCGCAAAATATGGGGTGTTGTCGCTGCCTGGATCCAGCCCGCAGTCGATCAGTATCTTGCTGTCTCTTGTAGTGAGCAGTGTTGCGGACCTCCCTACTTGTCTGAATCCCCCCATGGTGGTCATTCTTACCCACTGTTCTCCCTCTATCGTCTCCCTGACGAGCTTTCTCGCGACGGATTTCAGCATCTTGTGCCTGTCGTCCTGATATGCCCTTATGTATCCTCTCACATCGGACACTGTCTTCGACGGTATCGGGGGAGCTCTTATCACCTTCACGTTCCATCCGGATTCCTTCTTTATGCTGGATAGAAGCTGGCCTTCCTTTCCCAACACTTCATTCGGATTTATCGCTTCAATAATTGCCTCTCCCGTCTCCTCAAGGAAATTCACATCGAAGACCTCTGCCGACTCAGGTATCATGGAGAGTATCTTCTCCTTTACTTTTTCCGAGTCTCCGAGCGTGGATGGGTCGGGCCTTATGTCAACTCTTCTCCTCAGATTCTGAGCAAGCATTTTCGGTATCTCGTCGCTGCCGGAGAACTTGTCATATTCATTTGTATAGATGACAATGACCGAACCTTCGAACTCTATCGCTGAAACATCCACTTCGGACGGCATCAGCTTCCTTACCTCTTCTCTGAGACTCTCAAATATTCTATCTGGGTTCATGTGAAATCCTGCTTTTGGTCACATAATTTTTGGTATGGTTTAGTGAAAAGGGTTCAGTTAGGATAGACGAATCCTAACTCCCCGCACCTGGCTTTGATCTGGTCCTGCGGTATCTCTTCATACCCTTTCGGGCCGATAAAGGATATCAGCATGCCATCGCCTGATGCGCTGTCTCTTTTTCTCGAAGAATTGAGCGCCGTGATCGCAACATCGATCGCCTCTTTCTTTGTCATATTCTTCTTATATGAAGCTTCAAGGGAACCCATCGCAAATGTCGAACCGGAACCGATAGACATGAAGTTGTCCTCAATGTATCCGCCCGCCGCATCGACGCTGAACACATGGCCGCCTGTCGTGTCATAACCTCCCACGATCAATCCGAGATAGAACCCGTTGCGCATCACATTTCCGACAAGAGTGGATGCCGCCTTCACAGACATGGGGGACCCTCTTTTCATCGAGTATATCGACACCTCGCTCTGTATGAATCTGACCATGAGTTGAGCGTCGCCTACGATGCCTGCAATGGTCATTCCGAGATTGTCTGCAAGCTGGTAAACTTTCTGGACATCGCTGTGTGCGATGATGTTCCCCATCGTTGCTCTCTGGTCTGATGCAAGAATCACACCGTCCTTTATCTTCATCCCGACGGTCGTCGTCCCTGTCTTGAGTATATCCTCATTGCTCATTTTTGTCCCTTCGCTGTAATGAAATGCAACAAAATGCATCTGTTAGCATAACAAAGATGCTAGCCTTCCTTATGGCCCACTGTTTTATAAACTTTAAGGCTGAGGACCGGTGCCGGCAGGACCTTTTCAATCGTACACCGCAACAGAATATAGCGTTCGGTCGCCTATGTAATAAGTACATATTATACGGGTTTGAGCCCCCCTCTCATTATGCCTTTCTGCGGAAAGAAGGAGGCAGACTCATCCAATTTCAGTAGGTTTAATTACGGAGGACGTCATCCTCTCCAAAGATGGGAGAGTAACCATGGACATTGAAGAGTGGTTGGGCGGAGATAACCAATTGGGTATCGATATTTGGCAGAAAAAATATTGCTATAACGGAGAGACTTTCGACCACTGGCTGGACCGTATATGCGGAGGGAACGCCGATATACGGGAGATGATCGTACAGAAAAAATTCCTTTTTGGAGGAAGGATACTGGCCAATCGCGGGCTGCACAGGACCGGACTGAAGATCACTCTTTCTAACTGTTATGTAGTGACACCTCCTGAGGACTCCATAGAATCCATATTCGAATGTGCCGGCAAACTTGCAAGAACATTCAGTTACGGCGGCGGGGTCGGGATAGACCTCTCCAAACTCGCTCCGCGCGGCGCAAAGATAAACAACACCGCATCCGAAACATCCGGTGCGGTATCATTCACAGACCTTTATTCGATGGTCACTGGACTTATCGGACAGCACGGAAGACGCGGGGCGCTCATGCTGTCCCTTTCCTGCGAACATCCCGATCTTGAAGAATTCACCAACGTAAAGACCGATGTTGAGAGAGTTACCAAAGCAAACATGTCTATACGGGTGACCGACGAATTCATGGAATGCGTAAGGGACAAAAGGACCTTCATACAGAGATTCTGCAGACCGGAGACAAAAGATGTCATCGAGAAGAACCTCAATGCCCATGAATTCTTCAAGAAGCTCTGCTACGCGAACTGGGATTACGGAGAGCCCGGATGCCTTTACTGGGATAGGATAGAGTCCTGGAACCTCATGAGCGAGTTCCCGGATTATCATTACGCTAGCACCAACCCGTGCGCCGAAGAGCCTCTGCCCCCCGGAGGGAGCTGCCTTCTGGGCAGCATAAATCTCTCTGCCTTTGTCAAAGACGGGAAGTTCGACGAAGAGGAGTTCAGACGCACTGTCGGCATATGCGTAAGGGGGCTCAATGAGGTCCTTGAAGAAGGTCTGCCCCTCCACCCTCTGCAGGAGCAGAGAGATTCCGTAAGGGACTGGAAGCAGACCGGGCTCGGGATAATGGGCCTGGCCGACATGCTGATCAAACTGGAAATGGAGTACGGGACAAGAGAGGCCATGGATTTCTGCCATACGCTCGGTTTCATAATGGCCGATGCAGCAATAAGGGAATCCGCCCTGCTTGCTAAAGAAAGCGGTAAGTTCCCCAAGTGCGACACCGAGCTTCTGATGATGTCCCCATACTTTAACGAGAACACATCTGAAGAAACAAAAGAATTGGTGAAAAAATACGGCATAAGGAACTCACAGTTGCTTACGATCGCACCGACAGGTACGCTCTCGACCATGCTGGGGATATCGGGCGGTATCGAACCTATATTCGCCAACTCGTATGAGAGAAGGACTGTTTCTCTCTCAGACCATGACGATTTCTACAAAGTCTACCCGCCGGTCGTGAAGGAGTACATGGAAAAACACAATGTGGCCGAGGAAAAGGATCTTCCGCGTTTCTTTGTGACCGCCCAGAATCTGGATTACAAACAGCGCTTGAACCTTCAGGGCACCTGGCAGATGCATATCGACGCGTCGATAAGTTCAACGGTGAACCTTCCGGCCGATTTTCCGGAGACCGAAGTGTATGACCTATACATGTACGCCTGGCAGATAGGCTGCAAAGGCGTCACGGTGTTCAGGGACGGCTGCAAACGTCTCGGCATCCTCACCACAAATGAGAATGAGCCGAAAAAGGAAGAAGAGCCTAAGAACGGAAACCGCAAGAAGAGAGGCTTTGTCGCTAATGTCGCAGATGATGTTGTCGGAAAGAAGAGAAAGCTGATGACAGGCTGCGGAAGCCTTCACTGCACGGCATTCTTCGACCCTCACAGCGGCGAACTGCTGGAAGCGTATCTGAACAAAGGTTCCACCGGCGGCTGCAACAACTTCATGATAGGACTTTCAAGGATGATCTCTCTGGCGGCGAGAAGCGGCTGCGACATCTCATCCATTGTGGATCAGCTCAAGAGCTGCGGTTCGTGCCCCTCTTATGTTGTAAGAACATTCACAAAGAGGGACACCAGCAAAGGATCATGCTGTCCGATGGCAGTCGGCTGGGCCCTTCTAGATATGCACGCGGAGATGCAGAGAGAGGTGCAGGGCATCTCCTTTGAAGCGGAAACAGAGAGCAATGCCGCAAAATCCAAGGCCGTGATCAACCCCTGCCCCAAGTGCGGGGATGAGCTTCAGTTCCAGGGCGGGTGCAACATCTGCAAGACGTGCGGATGGACAAAATGCGATTAAACCCTTTTACCAAACACTATTTTTTCATACTCTTTCGTTACGGCGTACTGCAGGACCAAAGCGATACCGATGCCGGCCAGTATCCCTGTGGACACTCTTCCGGCCAGGATGTCCATTCCTGATGCGTACTCGATACACCATTCGATCAGCAATGATGATATCATTACGGCTCCGGCGATCAGGAACATACTTTTTCCCGCATTTACCTTGAACACCGCTTTGTCCGTTGCGGACAATCCGATAATAACTCCGCACAGAACAGACACATCCCTTTGACAAAAGGCCATCTGCGACCCGTTGAGGATGAACGTTCTGGACATCTCCTGATGGCAGAACAGGTCGCCCAGAGAATAAACGGCCCTTGTCGGAATGTCAGCGAATGCCAGCTTGCTCCAGTTGTCAATGACCCCCGCCCTGCCGTCCAGATCCGTAAACGACCCGTGCGGGTACAGCAAAGGCATTACGATCATCAGCATGAGGAATGCAGCGAAGAACAGCAGCACTGCTCTGCCGGGGGTATATCGCTCCATGTCATACCATTGCCTTTGCTGTATAAAAGATGAGTTAATCGGTTCTGTGCGTGCAAAAAGGTGCCTGAAACAGAACAGACGACCGTGGCACTCAAAGGGCGTTTTAGTACGGTTCATGCTTTACATTTGGACTTTTTATATAGAAAACTCAATAATCGATTGTATGTCCCATGACTTATCCGCCGAACAGGGAGTTGCAGAAGCGCAATACAACTTAGGTGCGATGCATGAGAACGGACAGGGCATGCCTCAGGACTATAATGAAGCGGTAAAGTGGTACAGGCTCTCTGCGGGCCAGGGCGATGCGGACTCGCAGTTCAGCATGGGCAAGATGTACTGGAACGGCTGCGGCGTGCCTCAAGACGTAAATGAAGCGGTCAGATGGATCCAACTAGCTGCAGCGCAGGGCCATAAAGATGCTTCTACCGCCCTTAAGAAACTCGGCAAGCGATGATACATGTCACCCACAAGCCAAATTCCGGCACAGTCCTGCTGATTCCAGAGCCGATATCACAACCCTATGCTGGAAGACAGCATGAACACGATCATTGAGACCGGAAGCATGATGCCCAGTCGGAAGATGATGTCTCTGATGTCTGCCTTGCCGTCAAGGAATGAGGTCAGTATCGAAACAAGCACACACAACTCCATGAGGTAAACGGAAAGGATGGATGATGTGCCTCCGGAGTCGACGCTGTCTACGACCTTGGATATTGGCTCAAGCATGGTCACGCTCATTCCGAGCACCAGAGGCGCGAATACCGCCGCAGTTCCGGCCATCATGTCGGTCATGCTCTTCAGTTTGTTTTTTATTCCTTTTCTTACTGAATCCTGGTCCTGCATCTGCCTTCCTACCGACACAGCCAGCCTGCCGGCATCCCTTACATCCTTCAGAGAGCATCTGTATATGTCGCAGAATACCTCGGAGGTACGGGCCGATATCTTCCCGACAGCCATTTTTATCGCGGAACATGAATCGCCTCTGCATATTCCCATCTCTCTGTAGACGCTGTCGGCGATCGGCGAACATTCCGTTCTCACTCCGATGGCTTTCACGATGGAGGTCTCAAAATTCTCGCCTGCGATCAGACGGTTGCCCAACTCAAAGACGGAATCCTGAAGAAGCGCCTCCTGTTTCTCTCTTGTCTTCTCGGACATTGCATATGGGGCAGCATGCACCAGCATTGCCGCGCCCGACACAAGCGCGGCTGCCAGCAGGGCCGACTGGATGTCTCCCGTTACAATAAATGCCACCAATGCTGCGGGAACCGCCGAAAGAGCGGGTGCGATGTGCTTGAGGCCCATGTTCGATGACGGCTTCATGAAGGGGTTCTTTTCCTTTACCGAAAGGATCAGAGCCAATATTATCGCAGGTATGAACACCAGTGTCACGAATACTATCGGCCCGGTGCCTATAGGCGAACTTCCGAATATTCCGCCCAGGTTGAGCAGGGGGAGTATCGACATTAGCACCATAGGCACCATTATACCCAGGCCGAATATCATCATACATGGGATGTTCAGGGACGTGCTGTAATTCTCCCCTATCTCTCTGAGCCCGTTCAAGGATGCGTCTGAAGCGTCGGCAAGCATCCTTTTCCTCTCGGACTGCTCCGAGGATGCGGCTGCGGCCATCACCATATGGATCGAACGCCTGAACGCCGCTGCTTCTGCCGGAATGGAGGAAAGCATCTCTGACATTCCGTGCGCAATGTCCGGTATCTGTCTTGTGTCTGCCTTTACAACTATCGTCCTGAACAAAGCGGCCGACCTTTCCGGCCCATTCTTTGCAACATCCCTGACGGCAGAATCTATCGAACCTCCCTTTTCTACAACGGCGGACATCATGCCTACTACTGTCGGACCTTCGTTCAGGATCGTGCGGGGGTTCTTGATCTTTTTCGGGATCATCTCAAACACCTATTCCAGTGAGGTCGCGGAACCTTGCTTTGAATGACATCAGGACGTCTTCTGCCGTTTTCCCCTGCGACTTTGAAACGTGTTCGTTTGCTATTCCGATCCATTCCGGACCGTGATATTCCTCGCCGTACGTCTTTCCCATTTCCGCAAGGAATGATCTTATCACGGCCCTTGATCGGATCTCTTTCGCGATATCGGCTTTGCTCATTTGTGAGGTTGAGAGGACGCGCCTCATGACAGGCGACGAGAATAGCATCGAGCTGTCTGAGACGTCCAAGAACTCCCCTGTCATGTCTGCTGTTGCCACGACCTCGTTCACTCTTCTTATCTGGTTCCCCGTTCTTCTGTCCTTTACCGTTCCCAGAGTAATGAGGATGTCTGTCGCCATGAACGCTTCTGGCGAGATGTTCATATCGTGGACCACTCTTTCAAAGACCGATCTTGCCGAGTCTCCGTGAATGGTCCCCATGATGGAACTGCCCGCACGGCCTGTCCTCATGCTTTGATACATGGTTCTGGCCTCTTCGCCTCTGACCTCTCCGAGAATGATGGCGGATTCGCCCATTCTGAGCGATACCCTCAGCGCCTCATCCGATCTTGACAGATTGTCCCCGCCCATCCGATCGTCTATGAGCATCGATTGCACTTTGTATCCCATCTTCCTCATCATTGAGGTAGGCAGTTCCATTGTGTCCTCTATCGTCAGTATCCTCTGCGAAAGAGGGAATTCAAACATGAGAGATGACAAGAGCGAACTCTTTCCGGCCCCTCTCGCACCGCATATAAGGAATGTGGCCCTGTTATCCACCAGGAATGACAGCAGTCCGGCGATCCTCGGGTCCATCGTACCGTTCGCTATGAGCCTTGTAAGGGTCCAAGGCCTTACCGAATGCTTCCTTATCGCAATGGCATCTCCGTTAGGGCTCATAGGATATCCGACGACGGTCGCCCTTGCGTCATGCGTCTTTATGTCTGTTTCAAGAATAGGATTGGATTCACAGAACTGAAGCCCGCTGTCCCTTTTCAGGATGTTTATCAGGTTCATGACCTCTTTCTTATCGACGACGAGGTTTGTCCTGCATTTGATATGAGAGTTATTTCCGGCGATGCCGTTCATTGTGACATGGATCCTGTTCCTGTCACACGGCGCATCAATGTATATGTCCTCCAGTTTAGGGTCCGCAAGCAACACTTCGAAGACCCCCATCCCCACAGTGTATCTGTAGACAATGCCGCACATGTCCTCTATCACATTCTCCAGGGTGTCCGTATCTCTCCCAAAAACCGCCTCTATGGTGTCGGAATGGTTTATGAGCATGCCTCTTGCGGCAGCTACGACGCTTTGCTTGTCCATCCTTCCGCCGTTCGTCCTGTATCTCTCCCTTATGTCGTTTATCACCTTCTCTACCACGGCGTTCATCGAGTCTGGGTATGAGTACTCTATAGGAGTAAGATTATACTCGAACTCACCGTCAACGGCAGTGCCTATCGTAACACTGCCTCCGGGAGAATCATAATCGGAAGTGTTCTCGAGATCCCCTTTGCTCCCTACAAGCCAGCAGTCTGCATATACCGGTTTGGACCTGACATTGCTCTCTGAGAGGAAGATGAGCCTGTCCAGAAAGGACCTCTGGTCGTTCTTGACCGGCCTCGGAGCGGCTGGAACAGGCGCATCGGATTGTTTCAAAGGAACAGCGCATTCATAGGATGTGTCCATATCCGCGTCTGCCGGCCCTCTGTGTTCCATAGGTCTCTTTGTGAATGAATTGTTCTCAGAATCGCTGTAATCGGTGATTATAAGACGGTCGTTATAGCTCACTTCATGGATGTTCCTCTTGCTGATCCTTCCGACAAGGGATGACAGTATTCTGGGCATCAGACGCCACCCGTCCTTGCGGTTTCGATGGATATCTTCTTTTTCAGGTTGTTCATACCGTGCTCCGCTTGGTCCAAGGCTCTGTATGTCTTCTGGATGCAGAGGTTGCATCTGCTGTCCGCAGGGCGGAAGGACATAAGCTTTCCCCTTGCGGAATCAAAATTCGGATCCGGGAACCCGGACCATACGATCTCCATTATCTTTGAGCATGAGTTGACGCAGTCCGAACAGGACCTGCCGCCTCCGTTCACGCTCATAGATGCCGACCTGTAAAAAACGGCCACTTCGCACAGGGCCTCTGCCGCCGGCCCGAATAATTCCAGATCTTTGCTCGTTCTCAGCCTTATCCTTTCGGCGCTGCCTTGCTGCGATATATGATGGATCATGCACCTCATGCATCCGGACGACCTTATGTCCGGCACCTTGCTGCATTTTCTGCAGTTTATCGACAGGACGTTCTCCGTAAGCTCTGCGTCTGCCGAATCAGGATGCCTCCTGCTCATTGCTGAAAATATTGATTTTATCTCCATGCATTTGTATCCCTTTGAAAAGCGTATTAAAAAGGAACATTACAGTTAGCATATAGCGTTCAATGCGGCATGGTCCGCCGCATATGGGATCGGCCGCGAGGACGGTTTATTTATCGTCGCCTTTTCGTATATCCGCCCTTTTGATCTTTCCGCTTATGGTCTTCGGCAGGGTGCTGACGAATTCCACCACTCTCGGATATTTGTACGGGGCCGTTTCCTTTTTTACGTAATTCTGAATGTTTTTCTTCAGTTCATCGGACGGTTCGTAGCCGTCCTTCAGGACAATTGTCGCTTTTACCAGCTGTCCGCGGATTTCATCCGGAACTCCGGTGACGGCGGACTCTTTGACTGCGGGATGATGAGCAAGAACACTCTCTATCTCAAAGGGACCGATCCTGTACCCGGATGATTTTATTATGTCGTCGTTACGGCTGACATACCATATGTACCCGTCCTCATCCTTCCATGCGACGTCTCCTGTGTGCATCCACTTGCCGCGCATGATGGCCGCCGTCCTTTCCGGTTCCCGATAATACTCGATCATCAGGCCGGCCGGTTTAGGATCGATGCCTATCACGATCTCTCCGGTAACGCCTGCGGGGCAACTGTTGCCGTCTGCATCGAGAAGATCTATCACATACTGCGGCGATGGTTTTCCCATCGATCCGGGGCGGGGGTTCATGCCGTTGAAGTTGCATATTACTACTGTGGTCTCTGTCTGTCCGAACCCTTCCATCAGTTTAAGGCCGGTGGCTTCATACCATTTATCGTATATATCGGGGTTCAGGGCCTCTCCGGCCACTGTCGTGTGTTTGAGGGAGGACAGGTCATGACCTTTCACATCCCCGTCGTTCAGGAACATCCTGAACATCGTTGGCGGACAACAGAGCGATGTGACGTTATTCTTCGATATCACATCGAGCACATCGTCCGGGATGAATCTGTCATAATCATACGCGAATATGGCGGTCTCCATGAACCATTGTCCGTATATCTTTCCCCAGGCGACCTTCGCCCATCCTGTATCGGCGATCGTGTAGTGCAGTCCGTCCGGGTCCACATTATGCCAATGTTTTGCAGTAAAAATGTGCCCTATGGAATATGTATTATCATGCAGGACCATCTTCGGCATACCTGTTGTGCCGGATGAGAAGTACATGAGCATGGGGTCGCGCACGCTGATCGGTACCCTCTTAAAGACATCGGATGCGTTGTTGATGCCCTCATCGAGATCGCCCCACCCTTCTCTTTTCCCTCCGAGCAGAATTTTGCATTTGAGCGTAGGGATGTCCTCCGCCGAATCAAATGTGTCCGGCAGATCGTTACAGTTTATGCAGACAACAGCGGCGACGGATGCGGACCTGATGCGGTATTCGGCATCGTGTTTCTTCAGCATGAATGTCGCTGGGATTGCAATCGCGCCTATCTTATGGAGCCCCATCAGCACATACCAGAAATGAGGACGGCTCTTCAGGATGATCATTACCGGATCCCCTTTCTTGATCCCCAGTGAAATGAAGTAGTTAGCGGCCTTATCCGATAGTTTCTTTATATCGGAGAATGAGAATGTCTCGCTGTTGCCGGACTCGTTGCACCAGACGAGCGCCCTTCTGGAGGGGTCGTTGACAGCGATATCGTCGACCACATCGTATGCGAAGTTGAAGTCTTCCGGAGTGATCATCTCATATGTGCACAGCCTGCCTTTGCTGTCGTACTTCTCTTTTACGTAACGTGCATGAACATTCCTCATTTGCGTTCCTCCCTCAGCACAACGGCGAGGAACAGACACCCCTCCTCTGTCAGAGCGGTCATTCCGTGTCGCTCGGATGAATCATAGAAAACAGAATCGCCTTCCCGGAGATCTTCGGTGTTATCTCCGTGCACGAATCTCAAGGACCCTTTAAGCACATAGTTGAACTCCTGTCCGTCGTGCGATGACAACGGTATGGCAGACAGCTCGCCGGCAATGAAGGGAGCGCTCACAAGGAACGGTTCTGCCCTCTTGTTCTTAAAGTTCGATGCCAGATGGCCGTATTCGAAACCTTTCCTTCTCTTGATCGGGAGACCTTTTCCGCTTCTTACCACAGTATAACCGGAAAGGTGGGGGTTCTCACCTGTAAGAAGTTCTATCATATCAACATTGAATTTTTCCGCACATTTGTAAAGGAATGTGAAAGAGAAGTCCTTCTCTCCCTTTTCTGAAGCTTCGTATTCCTCTTTCGAAATGCCGGTCACATCGGCCATCTCTTCAATTGTATAGCCGGTCTCGTCACGCAGTGCGCGTATACGTTCGGCAATCTCATCGATCCTTGAATCCATTGGAACCGGGAGGTAAGACACATACAGAATAAAAATAGTAACCTGTCGGAGAGGCAGCGGAAAGAGGGGGCGGACCTGCTATGATGCTCTGAACCTGGTGTTTATCCGCTGTAACTCCGATAACAGTATTATACGCATACGCATACCTGTCTGCGTGGATCCGAAAGGATTGACCGTTATATGCGGCCATTACGGCACTGGAAAGACGAACTTCGCCATCAATTATGCGATAGACGCTGTCAGGGAGGGAAAGAGCGTCACGCTCGTTGATATGGATGTTGTAAACCCATACTTCACGTCATCGGAATATGCGGAGATACTGCGAAAAAAAGGCGTGAAAGTGATATCCCCCTCTTTCGCGACGACAAATCTGGACATACCGGCGCTGCCGGCATCCATGTATTCAATTTTCGACACAACAGACAGTGTGATACTGGATGCCGGAGGAGACGATGCGGGCGCGACAGTGCTGGGGAGATTCTCGCGGAAGATCATAGACAGAGGATATGAGATGCTGTATGTGACAAATATGTACAGGCCGATGACATCCACCCCTGAGGACTCAGTAGGAATACTGAGAGAAATCGAGAACGCATGCGGGCTGAAAGCAACGGCAGTGGTGAACAACTCTCATCTGAAAGAACTGACCACTGCATCAACGATAACCGATTCGCTGCAATATGCAAAAGAGGTCTCGCGTTCCGCAGGCATACCTCTGATGTTCTCAGTCGCACCCAGACACCTATCGGGGAAGCTTCCGGCAGACGAACACTTTTATCTATCGGACATATATGTGCGAACGGTTTGGGAGGAAGGCGAACCAACATGCTGAAGGTCAACATCGACAAGAACCTCTGTAAAGGCTGCGAAATGTGCGTGATCTCCTGTCCAAGGAAGATACTCGCACTGAACAAAACAGAGATAAACGCCATGGGCTACCACCCTGCGCATATCACAGACCCCCAGAAATGTACTGGGTGCGGTTCATGCGCCATCATGTGCCCCGATGTAGTGATAACTCTGGAGGAATGAAGATGCCTGAAAAAGTTCTGATGAAAGGCAATGAGGCACTGGCCGAAGCAGCGATAATGGCGGGATGCAGATACTTCTTCGGTTACCCTATCACACCGCAGACTGAGGTCGCGATGCACATGTCGAAAAGGATGCCGAAGGTCGGCGGAGTATATCTGCAGGCGGAGTCTGAGGTAGCGGCGATAAACATGGTGCTCGGGGCATCGGCAGCGGGCGCGAGGGCGATGACATCGTCAAGCTCGCCCGGAATAAGTCTGAAGTCGGAAGGACTGTCATACATAGCGGGATCGGACGTTCCGGCGGTGATCGCGAACGTTCAGCGCGCCGGTCCGGGACTCGGCGGCATCCAGCCGTCGCAGGCCGATTACTTCCAGGCAACAAGGGCTGCCGGCCACGGAGATTTCAAAATGCTGGTCCTCGCACCGTCGACAGTGCAGGAGATAATAGACCTTGTCGCGGACGCTTTCGCGCTGGGAGATGAGTACAGGATGCCTGTGATGATACTTTCGGACGGTCTCCTCGGTCAGATGATGGAACCCGTCGTCATTGATGAGACAAAGAAGATCAACATTCCGGAAAGGCCGTGGGCCATTTCCGGCCATGAGAATAAAAGAAAGCACAATGTCGTGAATTCATTGTACATCGAACCGCCGGATCTGGAAGCGATACTCAAAGCGAGATATGAAAAATACGAGCTGATCAAAAAGAAAGAGCAACGCTGCGAGGAATACATGACGGATGACGCAGAGATAGTAGTGGTCGCATACGGAGCTTCAGCGAGGATCTCACGCAGCGCGGTCGATGCCGCAAGAAAAGATGGCATCAAAGCCGGGCTGATAAGGCTGATAACTCTGTGGCCTTATCCGGATGATGCGATAATCTCAAGAATGGCAACGGCAAAGGCATTCCTGTGCGTGGAGATGTCGATGGGTCAGATGGTGGACGATGTTCGTCTGATAGTCGGCGGAAAACGGGACGTAAGATTCTTCGGACGTACCGGCGGCATGATACCGACACCGGCTGAGGTCCTTAGAGAGATCAAAAATATCAAAGGAGGTTTCTGAGATGAAATTCGAAAGGCCTCATGCACTGACAGACGCTCAGTTCCATTACTGTCCGGGATGCAGCCACGGCATAGTTCACAGACTGGTCGCAGAAGCGATAGATGAGCTTGGAGTCGAGGGAAGAACGGCCGGTGTGGCATCGGTCGGTTGTTCGGTGTTTGCGTACAACTACTTCAACTGCGACATGATCCAGTCGCCTCACGGCCGCGCACAGGCAGTGGCCACTGGGATCAAAAGAGTACATCCGGAGAATATCGTTTTCACCTACCAGGGGGACGGCGACCTCGCGGCGATAGGCACTGCGGAGACAGTGCACGCAGCGACCCGTGGCGAGAACATCACGGTCATATTCATCAACAATGCCATATACGGGATGACCGGAGGGCAGATGGCCCCGACCACTCTCCCGGGACAGATAACACAGACCACTCCTTATGGGAGAAGCGTGAAAGATGCGGGACACCCGATAAGGGTATGCGAGATGCTCTCCACGCTGGACGGCGTCGCGCTGGCACAGCGTGTTTCAGTGGACTCAGTGAAAAATGTGAAACAGGCGAAGAATGCGATCAGAAAAGCGTTCGAGTACCAGATCGAAGGAAGAGGATATACAATAGTAGAGGTGCTCTCGACATGTCCGACGAACTGGGGTCTTTCGATACAGGATTCGCTGGAATGGCTGAGAAACAACATGATGCCCTACTATCCGCTGGGCGTGTACAAGGACACAGGCGGGAAAGAGGCGGTAAAATGAGCATGAACCTTCTTCTCGCCGGATTCGGCGGACAGGGCATACTCTTCACCGGAAAGGTAGTGGCATACGCAGGGATGCTTGACGGCAAAGAGATATCGTGGTTACCCTCATACGGCCCGGAGATGAGAGGTGGAACAGCCAACTGCAGCGTATGCGTCAGCGACTCCTCCATAGGTTCCCCACTGGTCACAGAGCCGGATGTGCTGATCGCGATGAACCTTCCTTCGCTGGAAAAGTTCGAGAATGCGGTTGTACCGAACGGCCTGATCATCGTTGACAGTTCCATCGTCGACGAGAAAGTGAAGAGGAAGGACGTCAGATCCATCTACCTTCCGGCAACGAGACTCGCCTCAGACAACGGGCTGAAAGGAATGGCCAACATGGTTATGGCCGGCCGTCTTTACAAAGAGACGAAGTTCTGTTCCGAGAGTGCGTTCAACGAAGGCATAAAGAAAAGTATTCCCGCCAGAAAGCAGGATCTGATGGAAAAGAACATCACGGCCGTGAAGATCGGGATGGAAAACAGCGATTGAGCCTCTGCCCGCAGCACACATCCGATATCGAATCTGCAGTTCATGCTGTCGATATCGGATTCTAATAAATTCGTCAGACCTACCCTTACAAAGTATCATAAAAAATATATTTTGTCAGGCTTACACTTACAAAATAGAAATGCTTTTAATACAACATTGGTTTTAGGATATCAATGAAGGCGATCTGATGGAGCCAATAGAAAGAAGAATCTATACAGAAAAGATAAAGGGCTTCTTAGACATAGAGCAGATCAAGGTCTTGACAGGCATCAGAAGAAGCGGCAAGTCCGAGTTATTAAAGCTTGTAAAGAAAGAAATATCAAAGGTCACAGACGAAGAACACATCATTTTTATCAATTTCGAGGACTCCGATTTTGATGAGATCACTTCTTACAAAGAGCTTAACAAATACGTTGCGGATCGAATGAAAGACCAAAAAAGGTACTATATTTTCCTTGATGAGGTCCAAGCAGTGGAAAAATGGGAAAAATCGGTCAACTCTTTGAGAATGAAAAATACAGACATCTATATCACAGGATCCAACTCAAAGCTACTTTCAGGCGAATTGGCAACATTGATCGCAGGCAGATATGTGGCATTTGAAATATGCACATTATCTTTTGCTGAGTTTATCCGTTTCAGGAATGAATCCGGCATCGTTCCGACAGGACCCTCTGCCGACGAACTTGATGAATATATCCGGATCGGGGGATTCCCGCTGTTATCTATATCTTCATTCACACATGATCAAGCGAGACAGATCATTACTGATATCCACTCCTCTGCAGTGCTTAAGGATGTGATAAAAAGGAACACTGTACGAAATGTGCCTCTGTTGGAAAGGATAATCGCATTCATTTATGACAGCGTCGGAAGTCTGGTTTCGATCAGAAAGATAACGAACTACATGAAAAGCAATGGCGGCGGTGCCGATTTCGAAACGGTCAGCAGCTATATCGGCTATTTGGAAGCGGCCTGCATCATTAAAAAAGTTTCAAGATATGATATAAAGAGTAAAAAACTGCTCGAAAGCAACGATAAATACTATCTGGCAGATCATTCGTTGCAGTATGTTGTCAGAGACTTCAGACGAACAAATCTGCCAGGCATCCTTGAGAATATCGTTTATAATGATCTTATTCAAAGAGGCTACAAAGTCTATATCGGGAAAATCGGTACTAAGGAAATAGATTTCATGGCCGAAAAAACAGGTGGCGAAAAAGTGTATGTACAGGTCTGCACCGAACTGGGCAGCGAAGAGACACTTGAAAGAGAGTTCTCGCCTCTGACACAAATAAAAGACAACTACCCCAAATATGTGGTAACGCTGGATAGATATTGGGAAGAGAACAGAGACGGTGTCAGAAGCATACATCTGAGAGAGTTCTTGTTAAAAGAAACCCTTTAACACCAATGAAAATATTGGTCTTGCCCTAAACTTTTTGTTTAAAATACTAAAAAATTTATGTGTCACACCAATAAAATGTAGACTGTCCTATAGGGGACGCTTGCAAGAGTGATAGAACGAATGCTATGATCAAACCTGATCTGAGAAGCGCGCTCGCCATATTGCGGCCCATATTATCCATCCGATATATTTTGTCAATAGACAATGGCCTGAAAAACGCCCCACGTATCCCAAGCAGCAGCAATGTAATTATTAAACATTGAAGAAATAGGTGTCCGCATGGAGATACTTTCACCCGCGGGTTCGCCAGAGGGCCTGGTCGCTTCTATCAAGGGAGGCTGTGATGCGGTCTACCTCGGCGGGAAAGCGTTCGGTGCGAGAGCATTCTCTCAGAATTTTTCTGATAAAGAGATAGAGGGGGCGGTGAACTACGCACACGAAAGGCGTGTTAAGGTGTATGTCACCGTCAATACTCTAATCAAAGACCATGAGATGAGCGATGCCGTCTCGTATGTAAGATTCCTTAACGATATCGGTGCCGACGCTGTCCTTATCCAGGACCTCGGACTCCTTGGGAAGGTCGGCGGCCTCGGTATAAAAAAACACGCTTCTACTCAGATGGGTATCCATTCCGCAGAAGGATTGGAATGGTGTCTGGAGAACGGGATCGACAGAGCGGTGCTTGCAAGGGAGCTTACCTTCGATGAACTGTCGTCCATTGTCAAAGCATCGAAGATAGAAACAGAGGTCTTTGTTCAGGGTGCCATGTGCTACTGCATATCTGGCGGATGTCTTTTTTCCAGCATTGCCGGCGGCAGGAGCGGCAACAGAGGACAATGCGCTCAGCCGTGCAGAAAAGCATATCTCTTCAATGAAAAGGAGGGGTTCTTCCTCAGCAACGCCGATCTGTACGCAGTGAATTGGCTTGAACGCCTGAAATCGATCGGTATATCCGCCGTTAAGATCGAAGGCAGGATGAGAAGCCATGCCTATGCCTATCTGGCCTCCAAAGTGTACTCAATGGTGAACAGCGGTCGTCCCTGGGAAGAGATAGCGGACACGGCAGATCTGCTTAAGACCGTTTTCAACCGCGGATTCTGCGAAGGATATCTTCCGGGGGTCTCCGGGCTGGTCCAGAGCAAGTATGCAGACAACAGGGGTTTTCTGCTTGGCACGGTCTTGATAGCAGACAGAAAATTCAGCCTGTCTGAACTGAAAGAGGCCGTGAACATAAGAGACGGCCTCTCGATCTTCAAAGGAAAAGAGAAAATAGGCGGTTTCAAGGTCAGCTCCCTCGGAACAGCGGTCGTCCCATTCAAAATAGAGAACGGAAAATATGAGGTATACAGGACATACGATCCGCGCATCGATGAGATAAAGAACCTTATCGGCGAGATCCCGGAACTGAAAGGAAAAAGGGAAAGAAAGCCTCATGCCGCAAGCGCCAAAAGAATCGACAGACCGGCCAAGGATCCAGACCTCTCTTTTTATGTCAGTTCCATCAAGGTGCTGAACGAGGTCGTGGACAATGCCGACAGGATCTACTACGATCTGAACGACAGCACGGAGACCGCGAGAAAGATGTGCGATAAGACCGATACAGAGTTCGTGGTCAACCTCCCGAGGTTCAGGCCGCTTATGGACCTTGATGTAAGTGACGGAAGCGTTATGGTCAACACTCCTGATCAGCTGCATCATTACAAAGGCAGGAAAGAATACGGAAGCTACCACATGAACATGTTCAACTCTTCTTTCCCGCAGGCGACGCATCAGACCACTCTGTCAGTCGAACTCTCAAAGTCAGAGATAAGAGAGGTAGCGGAGCATCATGCGGGAAGGATCGAAGTGATGGTATTCGGAAGAACGGAACTCATGTGTACACGCGATCCCGAACTTGCCGCAGGAACGCTGAGGGACGAATTCGGACATGATTTTCCTGTTTACAGGGACGGATTCGGCCTTGCCCATGTCCTGAATTCCTCAGACCTTCTGCTGCTCCCTCATATGAGCGAGCTAAGCTCGATGGGAATAGACTCTTTCGGCATCGACCTTAGGAAAAGACCAGCCTCCTTGGCAAAGGTCGTTGCAGAGACGTATAAGGACCAGGACATAGGCAAAAAAGGAAGGGTCACAGAGATGTGCGGTTCCATTAATTACGGGCATTATCTCCGCGAGGTAGGCTAACTGTAGTGATCTGCCATTAATATAGGGGACCGCCTGAGATCGGTCATGAGGCTTAACAAAAAAGGCGGGTTTGGGTTTACAGAAGCGATAATGGCTGCAATGATAGTGACATTGGTGCTGTCGTTGTACATGGGGCTTCTCGTTCTGAACACAGCTGAAGAGAACAGCACACCGGAGGTTCGTGTGGATCACAGGATATTCAGCGGTCTTGCTCTGGAGGACGGGGAGGTCGTCGGGGACATAGAGATGCGTTTGATATCTGAAATGGAAAGGCATGGGTTCAGAGGGATATCATTCGCATGCGAGATCCCCGGAGAACTCGGGTTCAACGGCAGACATATGACCCTAGGAGACATGGATGGCAAGGTCAACAGCGAAAGATTTGTTTTCTTATTGAGGTCAGACGACGGCAGGACCGTGCCCGCCGTCATAGAGGTGGCAGTATGCGCCTGAATGACAGAAAAGGAATGACGGCAATGGTAGATGCGATGATATTCATCGTCATCATGGGGCTGGCAGTCTCTGCCATATTCGCTTTCGGCGGTGAAGAGCCTGCCGCAAACAACGCATCATCCATATCGGACAGTATATTCTCTGCAAAACTGCGTACGTGCGATTTTATCGACACTGATGATTCCGGGCTTGTCTCTATGCCGGACATAGCCGCCTTCTACATTTTAACGGGCGAGGGTAAAGCAGGAGATTATATTCAAAGCATCCTTGATTCACTGATGCAGAGGCCGCATTCGTACAGTCTGGAAATAAGTTACAAAGGCAGCATAATCTCTATCGGCGATGGGGTAGGGGATCCTGTCTCAGGCTCCGTTAAGGAATACACCGTGACATATGGGGGGACGATCAGAACAGACCTCAGAATATACTGATCATGCCCCGAACTTCTCCACACGATCGGCAAGGTCCATGCACATCGGGACGATGTCTATGCCCCTTATGCGCCCTATGCGTCCGTGTGAACATCCGGACTCGCTGAACTTTACGGCATCATCCATAACATTTCCCGGAGTGTAGACTGTTATGGGTACCGGGTCTCCGCTGTGGTCTCCCAGCGAACACGGCGTGCTGTGGTCGGCAGTGAACACGATCACCATATCGTCTCTGAAATTCTCCCTGAAATATCCCGCCATCTCATCCAGGCGTTCCACCACACGGCATTTCAGCAAAGGGTCGCCGTCGTGCCCGCATACATCCGGGGCCTTTACATTCATGAGGACAAAATCATATTCTTTCAGAGTTTCCATCGCAGCCTTTGCTTTAGTAACGAAGTTGGAACTGCATCCTCCTGTACACTCGTCGGGAAGATCGATCACATCCAGCCCGCATACCCCACATATTCCTTTTATCATCCCAACACCTGCGACGCATGCCGCACTTATGTTGTATTTTTCCGGGAACGACTGTATCTTCGGGAATGACCCTGCGCCTCTCGGCACTATGATGTTCGCCGGCGGAAATCCTTCTTCGATCCTTCTTTTGTTTACAGGATGGTCCTTAAGCCTTTCATACGACTCTTTGACGAATTTGTTGATCACATTTGCGGTGAATTCCGCTTCCTTGGTCCTGCCCTTTGACAAATTGAGAGGGCCTGTGTCGTGAGAGTCCGCATCTGTCACATCTGCGCTCAGACCGCTGCCCCTAAGGATCAGCGCGGCCCTGTGTTCCGTTCCCTCTTTAATAATGATCTCTACGCCGTTGATGTTCATCCCCTTCAGGGATCTGATCAATTCGGTAGTGTCTGGCTTGTCTATCCTTCCCGCGCGGCGGTCTGTTATGTTAAGGTTTTCATCGCAGGTGGAAAAGTTGCATCTGAAGGCAACATCGTCGTGTTTGCCTATCAGCCCTATGCCCGCCGCTTCGAAAGGTCCTCTTCCGGTGTAGACCTTCAGCGGGTCATATCCGAGTATAGAAAGATGCGAAGTGTCGCTTCCAGGGCGGATGCCGATATCCACTGTATCGCATGTCCCGGCAATACCGTTCTTTGTGAACCAGTCGAGGTTCGGAGTGTCTGTTGCCTGAAGCGGGGTCAACCCGTTCAGTTCCTTGCAGCCTCTGTCCCCGAGACCGTCCATTACCACTATCAGTATCTTTTTCTTCAGAGCGGACAAATTCACTCCTCTTTGATCTTCTTCAGGAGCCACGCCATGTTCTCTCCGAGAACCCTCATCGTCCTGACCCCTTCCTCATCTTTTTCGTAGTCCCCCTCGGCTTTTGCGAGGGTCACGTTCCAATAAGATGAACCGACCGTTATCATTTCGCTTATGGTGAAGAAGTGATTTATCGTATCGAATGCGTGTATCCCTCCGAGACGCCTGGCCGCGACCGCCGCCGCACCCACTTTTCTCTTGAGCAGTCCGCCATTCGATTTCAGGACATATCCGGCACGGTCCATCAGGGCCTTGGTCTCAGTGTTCACATCCGCAAAATATGTCGGGGATCCGATTATAATTCCGTCCGCCTCGATCATTTTCTGGATACATGAATTGATGATGTCGTCATCCAATATGCAGCGCATATCTTTCGTCCTTCCGCAGGAGCCGCATGCTCTGCATCCGTGGATGTCGTTACCTCCGACCTGTATCATTTCTGTCTCAATTCCCTCGGCATTCAGTACCTTGAACACATCTTGGATCATGCGGCACGTGTTGCCGTTCTTTCTCGGGCTGCAATTAAAAGCTACTACCTTCATCTGAACCGCTCCTGTATTTTCCTAATATCATACGGATAAATGTATCTTCGCATCGGGTTTACGACTTAGGCCACATCTGTGCCGATATCTCCCTGAGCTTGAACTTCATGATTTTTCCGCTTGCCGTGAGGGGATACTCTTTGACAAAGGCCACGTACTTAGGGATCTTGTATCTGGCGATCTTCCCGCGGCAATAATCCTGAATGTCCGAGGGGGTCAGATCATATCCCTCTTTCAATATTATGAAAGCGCCCGGCACCTCTCCGTATTTCTCGTCTGGAACACCGACGACCTGCACATCCCTTATGCCTTCGATGTGGTGTATGAAATCCTCCAGCTCTTTTGGGTAGATGTTCTCTCCGCCCCTTATGATCATATCCTTGATCCTTCCGGTAACGGAAAAATATCCCTCTTCATCTCTTATTCCGATGTCCCCCGAATGCAGCCACCCTTTTTCATCGATCGCCTTTGCCGTTTCCTCCGGCATTTTGTAGTATCCTTTCATCACAATGTAACCGCGGCAGCAGAATTCGCCTGGCATGCCCGGCTCACAAATCTTCCCTGTATCTGGGTCGATTATCTCCACTTCAACGCCGTTCATTGCTTTTCCCACTGTAGAGCATTTCCTTTCGATGCTTGGCTCATTGTACAGTGTCTGGGTCATCCCCGGAGAAGATTCCGTCAGGCCGTAGACGATCGTCACTTCCTTCATGTTCATCTTTTCGACCGCTTCTTCCATCGTCTTTGTCGGGCACGGAGAACCGGCCATTATCCCCGTCCTCAGAGTGCTGAAATCGAATTTGCTGAACAGCTTGTGTTCCATCACTGTTATGAACATTGTGGGGACGCCGTAAAGGGCCGTGCATCTTTCTTTTTCGACCGACATCATGACTATCAGAGGATCATAGCTTTCCAAGATCACCATGGTCGACCCATGATTGACGCAGGCCATTACTCCCAAGCTGCATCCGAAACAGTGGAAAAGAGGTACCGGAAGGCAAACCCTGTCCTTCGGCCCGAAATTCTGATTGATACCGATCCAGTAGCCGTTGTTCCCGATGTTGAAATGGGTCAGCATGACCCCTTTCGGGAAACCTGTCGTGCCGGAGGTATACTGCATGTTCACCACATCATGCGGGCTCAGTTCCCTCTGCCTTTCTGAGTATTCCTTTTCTGTGACCTGGCAGGACATTGCCATCACTTCCGGCATAGAGTACATCCCGCGGTGTTTTTCGGATCCCAGGAACATCACTCTTTTGAGGTGCGGATACCTTTCCGATCTGAGCATATCCCTGGGTTGGGTCTTCAGTTCCGGTATTAATTCATAGATTGTTTTCACGTAATCGGTGTCCCTGTATCCGTCTATCAGGAAAATGTTCTCCGTGTCCGACTGGCGGATGATATAATCTATCTCTGATGACTGATAGTTCGTGTTTATAGTCAGAAGTATCGCGCCTATTCTGGCCGTGGCGAACTGCAGGGCTACCCAATGCGGAACATTCGTTGCCCATAAAGCGACTTTCTCTCCCCTCTGGACACCCATCGCCATCAGCCCCTTTGCTATGTCGTCGACCGTCTCCTTGAACTCTTTCCAGGTCTGTCTGTAATTCCTGTCGACGTAGACCATGGCGTCGTTGTCCGGATATTTTGCGACGATCTCGTCAAGCAGCTGTCCTAAGGTCGCTTCTCTGGTGATTTCTTTTCTCGGCATGGTATAGCCTCAGAACGGAACGTATACCACGGCGAATATCTCCGCCGGGCAGTCACCCACTGCGCAGACCCTGTGCGGCACCAGCGAGTTGTAGTATGTGGAATCCCCCTGCCCCAGCACATATTTCTCTTTGCCGTATGTCAGCTCGATCTTTCCAGAAAGGACAACTATGAACTCTTCCCCTTCGTGTGACGATATCGCCTCTTCGCATTTGGGGTCGATCTTCATGTACAAAGGTTCCATGTGCCTGTCTGTTTTGCCTTTGCCCAGCGGGAAATAGTGGTAGTCGGGCGCCCTCTCTGCGGAGATCTCTTCCGTTCTCTCGGAAACTCTGGTTATAAGCGGGTCCTTCACAAAAAGATCGTCGGTAAATGTTCCGAGACGCTGACCTAGGGCCCTTGATATTTTTATAAGCACCCCCACGGCGGGATACTCTTTCCCTTCTTCAATGTTTTTTATGAGGTTAATGTTCGTTCCTGTCCTTTCCGCAAGTTCTTCCTGCGTAATCCCCAATCTCTCCCTGTATGTTCGAACTCTGAACCCCAACTTATTAGCTTCGTCCATCTGCCACTCCTCTGTCGGTCTTGTTGCGTATTGAGCTATTCGATAAATAAAAATTCTGCCGAAGACAGCAGCATGATCCTGCCGGCTCCGCGAATCTGGCATATAATGAACTATATTCTATAGAGATATCGATGTTGCTGGTAATGTGTCGTTATTAATCCAATGGCATTACCTTTTTGTAGAGGTTGTTCAATCCGAAGAGAGTATCCCACAAGAACAGGGAGGCGGGGAAGATGCCAAAGGAAACCATCGGAAATATCAAAATGAACTACAAGGTCAGCGGAAATGGGGAACCTGTGGTGCTGATAACCGGCCTTGGCGGCGACATTTCCTTCTGGAACGGGATGATCCCGCTTCTCTCTGATAAGTTCAAAGTAATAACCTTTGACAACAGAGGCTCCGGCCAAACGGAATGTCCAGACGAACCTTTTGACATGCCTGATCTGGCTGGCGATGTCATTTCGCTGCTGGACCGCCTCGCCGTGAAAAAAGCGCATGTGCTGGGATGGTCAATGGGAGGGAACATTGCACAGGAGGTCGCCTTGGGATTTCCGGAAAGAGTCGCATCGCTGACGCTTGTGTCTTCCTACATGAGACGCCCTTCCCGGTCCAGCTATGCGATCAACACTATGATCGACTCTGTCAGGTCAGGAGGAGACTTAGAGTGCCTTTTCAAGATCATCCAATCGTACTGCATGACGGAGGAGGCTTTCAGGACGAGGGAGGAAAAAGGCGTTGAAACCCCTGGACTGGTTACTTCGACAGTGGAGCAGTTCGCTTCCCAGATGGCGGCTCTGGACAGGTTCGACAGCCGTACGAGAGTGAAGCATATCAAGGCTCCGACGAGGGTCATACACGGGAATGCGGACATCATGGTGCCGCCGTGGATGGGTGAGAATATCGCAGCCGAGATCGAAGGGGCCGATCTGGTGATGATCGAGGGTGGCGGGCACACAATGGCCCCAAAGAGTTATGCGCAGGCCTTATTGGAACATCTGATCAGGAATCCAATAAATTAAGGAGTTTTATCTGGTCGATCTTGCTTCCAATATTTTCTCGGATATGTTGGACCTTATCACTTTAGTGCAGGGCCAGGAATCATCCATGTAATCGATCAGTTCCATGATATCAGCGCTTTCATTGGTCAGCGCAATGTACACTCTGCTCATGAACATGGAAACTGCATAAGGAAAATCCCTGCATACCTCCGGCCGGTCCTTCCATATCCTGCATCTGTTCTCTTTGTCCAGAAAAGCGCATGGGTACGTCCTTCTGAAAAGCATCCTTCCGTCCGATGTCCTTACAATATATTTGGTGATGAAGTCGTGAAGCGGTATCCCTGCCGAATGCGCAATGCGGTCCACTTCCTCCGGGCGTACAGCTATGTTTGACTGATAGCAGCATCTGCCGCACATCTCGCAAGGAAATCCGTCTTTGTAGCTCATGCATATATCATATGCCAGATCCAGATCTTTTTCCATCTCGGGGGTGATCTCTTTCAGCCCCTGAAGTATGTATTTCCCCCTGTAAACTGCCATATGAACACTTCATCAGGCAAATGCGTTTATCAGCCCGACCATGAAAGCTATCACGGATGCCAGTATGCCTGCCGCAGAGAACCCTACATATTGCATCCTGTCTTTAGACGGGAAATGGTATGCGATGCTTGAGGAGAATCCGCCTATGAACAGGCCTACTGCCCCTAAGAACACGGCCAAGATGGCCCAGTCCTGAAGCTGGTACGCTATTACCACACCGATTATTCCGCATATGAGAGAAAGAAGCCCATACGCTACCGGATTTCTGGGAGGTCTGTCGTAATCGTTGTTCATTGTTATTACCTGAGTGATGATTCCGCTAGTCTGATAAAGACATTTCCCATAAAATCGCTTATCAGACAATGTGTTTTGTCTTTTATGTTATTAACAAAAGCAATAGCTGCGTTGCCTCATAAAGACAAACGGAAAAGGCATTCCATCTTTACTCTGACGGCACCGAATCTCATAGTCTCATCCTTCCTTTCTGAACTTCTGAGTTCGAATCCGCCGAATATCTCTTTCATTTCCTCTTCGGTATAATACCTGTAGTTGATCCCGTTGCCTCTTGTGTTACTTTGGGCACCTCCCGCCCTCATGTCCTCCACGGCAAACGTCCTTGTGAAGACAAGTCCTCCCGGAGCCAAGACCCGCGATATCTCTCTGACCGTACCCTTAAGCTGTGTTTCATTCAGATGTTCCAGCACATGCACCGCAACAACTGCATCAAAACACTTGTCCGGGAACGGCATGCGGTCGCATTCCGCAAGAGAGAACTTCGCTTTATCTCCAAAAACGCTGATACAGTGGCTTATCGCCGATGGCGAAAAGTCAAGCCCCGTCACATCCATTCCCATTTTTATCAGGGCGGCCGTTGTCTTTCCCGTTCCGCACCCCACGTCCAATACCTTCAGCCCTGGCTGAAGATCAATGTCTATCTTCCCGATCCCTCTCCACGGCCGTTTGTTCTCTCTGTAGAACCTCTCCCAGCAGTCGACCTGCCGGTCGCATCCTTGGGACTCGGAAGAATTATCCATACACTCAATAACATCCATTAATAAATATTAAGTCCCTCAAAGGATAATCCAATTCGACTGCAACTATACATTGTGTTCACCATATTTATAACTTTATAAGATTCGATGTCAT
>WQTN01000141.1 GCA_009786295.1 Methanomassiliicoccaceae archaeon | reverse complement strand
GTAAAGGACCTCGAAGAGGCCATAGGCAAGAAGATCGACATCCTTCACAGGCAGCATGTGGAAGAAGAGGACATGATCATCCGCGACGCAAGGTCGATGAGAGTAGGGTTCATCACTGCCGGAGATACAATGCTGGCCACCACGCACGTCGACCTCAGGATACAGGCGAAGGAGGAAGGGATACCTATCAGGCTGATACATGGAGTATCGATATTCGGAGCCTGCCCGACATCCCTAGGCCTCCAGCCGTACAAATTCGGAAGGACCGTGACCCTGCCGTTCCTGGAAGCAGGCTATCAGCCGAAGTCGCCTTATGATAACATCAAGCAGAACAAGGACCGCGGCCTGCACACGATGATCCTTTTGGACATCAGGGCGGACGAGCTCCGCTATATGACGGCCCACCAGGCCCTGGAATGGCTGATAGAGGGAGAGAACAAGTGGAAAGAAGATCTGATAACCGATAAGACCCTGATATGTGTCGCATCCAATGTAGGATCAAAGAACGAGAAGATATTCGCGGGGTACCCGCAGGATCTGATAAAGAAGGATCTTGGGGCACCGCTCCAAACGCTCGTGATACCAGGCGATTTGCATTTCATGGAAGCTTACGCCTTGGTGGACTTCGCCGGGGCTCCCAAAGAGATAATAAAAGATGAGGATTGACATGCCCGCATGCATACGTGTTCCGAAGAAAGAAGGAGAACGCGTAAGAGCGGACCTGCTGTCCAAGGGCATGCTCGATATAAGAAGAAAGATAGGCTCGGATGAACGGTCCCTCATCATCCCGATACTGGGAGAGAGATACGAAGGATACGAAACGGTCGAAGCGGACCTGGAACTTCTTGAACAGACCCCGACGGATTACAAAGAGATGCTGGAGATACCGGAAGATCTCAGGCAGGAACTTCCCACTTCTTTTGATATCATCGGCGATGTGGCGATAATAAAGCTGCCGGACCCGCTTTTGCAATACAAGCACAAGATAGGCGAGGCCGTGATCTCCGTCAACAGATCGATAAGAACGGTGATGATGGATTCGGGGGTCAAGGGGGACCTAAGGATAAGGGAGCTTGAGCAGATAGCCGGTAAGGGAACATCGGAAACGGTTCACAAGGAATTCGGCGTGAGGATCGCGGTTGATCCCTCGAAGGTATATTTCAACCCGAGGCTTGCGACCGAAAGGTCCAGGACGACATCTCTGGTGAAAGACGGAGAGACGATAATAGATATGTTCGCGGGGGTTGCGCCGTTCGGATTGGTTATATGCAAAAAAGCCAGACCCAAAGTCGTCTACTCGATAGACATCAATCCCGAAGCGGAGATATTCGTCAGAAGGAACATGGAGCTTAACAGGGTGGAGAATATCATTCCGATAACAGGCGATGCTGTCGAAGCGGTCAGAGGCCTTCCCGATGCCGATCGGGTAATAATGAATCTGCCTCAGACTGCAGATTCATTTCTTACCGTTGCGCTTTCAAAGACAAAGGCAGGAGGCACGATACATCTTCACAAGATAACCGAAAGGTCGGAACTCGATGATCTTGCCGAAAAGATAACAAGTGATGCCGCAGCAGATGGGTTTGAGATAACGATCAGTGCGGTAACGGAACTGAAAACATATTCTCCGACCATGAGCGTTTACGTTTTTGATATAAAAAAAGAGAGATAAAAATCAGTGCCACTCTATGCGGTGTGGTGTATAGCGGGAAGTTAAGATCCGTCTGCGTCAAATGATGGCAAGAACGTTTTCGACATGCAGATACAACCTGCAATGATGCGATGCACTATTTCTGTAATGTTTTCTATATGTTCGTACCTGTTTCCGAAACAATTCAATTTCTTTATTTTTTCGGAATTACTTCCGAAAAAATTATTTTTCAGATTTTTTTCGGAATTATTTCCGAAAATATTTATTATTGAAATGCATACCTATCATTGTGGCAAAAGACACCATCATCCGCGAAGATTATGTTGAAAAGTTGATGAGATATAAAGACCAGACAGACCTTGTGAAAGTGATAACAGGTATGAGGAGAAGTGGAAAATCGACGCTTCTGCAGCAGTTTATGGACAGACTTATTGAAAATGGAGTAAAGGAAGAAAGGATAACATATCTCAACTTCGACTCGAAAAAGAACAAACACCTTCTTGGCGAAGATCTGTTGTATGATCACCTAATATCAAAAGTATCTGAAAAAGGATCCTATATTTTCTTAGATGAGATACAGAACGTACCCGGTTGGGAAAGGGTCATCGATTCGCTGATGATCGATACGGATGCAGACATATATGTCACTGGGTCGAACGCCTATATGCTGTCCACGGATTTATCCACTTATCTTACCGGGAGATCCATTCCGATCCATGTTCTGCCGCTCTCTTTCAAGGAATTCAAGGAACTTAACTCTCTCGAAGACAACGAAAAGGCTTTTGGGGACTATATCTCCACGGGTTCGATGCCCAAACTAAGGGCGGATATGTCCAAAGATGATGCTTTCGAGATCGTGAACGCCATTCGCTTGGATATAATGTTCAAAGATATCGCATACCGAAAGAAATTGACAGACGTGCGGACGCTGGAGAGGGTCATAGACTACCTGTTTTCAGAAATGGGCAACCCAATATCGGGGAGTTCGGTATCCCGAGAATTAAAGATAGATGACAAGACTGCTGAGAGTTATCTGCAGACGATATGCGAATCACTGATGTTCTACCAAGCAAAGCGCTTTGATCTGAAAGGGAAGACAGTGCTTACTACACCTTCCATATATTATTGCACAGACCTCGGAATGAGGAATGCGGCGATAGGCGAGTATTCAAGGGACATCGGCCGATCTATTGAAAATGTAGTATATTTAGAACTTCTAAGAAGAGGCTACTCTGTGCATACAGGAAAAATCGGGAACAGAGAGATAGATTTTGTTGCGGCAAAAAGCGGAAAGAAGGAATATTATCAGGTATCCATGACGATTTTGGATGAAAATACAAGGGAAAGAGAGATAAGGCCGTTCAGAGAACTGAACAGTCCGGGTAAAAGAACAATACTCACAATGGACCGCTTGGGGCTGGGATCCGAAGACAATGTTGACATAATCAATGTGATCGATTGGCTGGTCGGGACAGCATGATTTTCTCAGCCAGAATATGGAAAGAGGTTTTGTTGGGCTGACCCCCGAATTATTTTTTTATCGGATCCAATGTAACGCCTGTCTGCCCCTGATAGTTGCCGCTTCTCTGAGCATAATCTTTGTCAGAAGAGGTGGTCAAGGTCTCGAATATCATCTGGCAGAACCTTTCTCCTATGGGTATCTCCACACAATCGTCCGTTGCGTTGTATGCGCCGAGCGTCAGTGTCCCTTCGAAACCTGCATCGATCTTTCCGAAAGCTCCTATGCATCCCTTTCTGATCCAGGTGGTCCTCATCCACAGCTGTGCGCAGACATCCTTCGGCATGCGCACCCTTTCTATGGTGGAGACATAGAACATTGTCCTCGGAGGTATCTTGACAACGCCTTCTCTTTTGATCTCTGGATCCCCTCTCACTGATATCTCGGATACCCTTAGGTCATAGCCGTTGGGAGTCAGCCCTCTTTCATGATAATCGCTGATGCCCAGATATCCGGATTTCATTCCGGCCAGTATGTCCTTGTCTGAAAGTATTGCCATGGTGTCGCATATGCCGTATCGTTTATAAGGTTTCATAATCTGTCTTACAATGCCAAACTCGCACTTGCGGGCGGCAGAGCGATTCGGAGAGGTCGGATCAATGATGGTGCCAGAGAAGAAGGACAGGAAGATCGCATTGGTCATTGTGGACGTCCAACGCAAATTCATGGGGAACGGACGCACAAAGATCAGGGAGCTCACCGAGAAACATATGGATACCATAAACTTCGCCATAGAATCCTTCAGGGAGGCCGACAGGCCCGTAATATTCGTAGAATATGATGGAAAGGGTGAATGCGTCGTTTATGATGCGGACGACGGGGATGAGTATGTGCAGGGTTTGTCTATATCCCCGAAGGATATAGTTGTCCACAAGAAGCATATGAATTCTTTCAACGACTCACGCCTCGCGGAAGTGGTCAAAGGCTGCGGATGCGATTGTATATTGATAGCGGGGCTCGTAGCCCAGCTTTGCGTCATGGCCACATATTTTGGGGCATATGACCACGGCATAACATCATTCATGCTGAAGGATGGCATCATCGGTAGCGACGAAGAGAAAGAGTCTCACTGTGAGGCCATAATAAAGCTCTTTGACAGGGACGATGTGTCGGAGAATCTAGCGAACATCAGGCTCCCGGTGCCCCCTGAGGTAAAAAGGCGCGCAGAGCATTCATATTGATATCTGTAATGGCCAGCAATAATTCTTTCTGACCCTTGCAGTTCGCTACCGAAACACTTACATTGACCTCTGACAATCAGACCGAGATACATTTCATACTGAATCATAGCTCTCTGCCCAGTCTGCCGCGGAATGAAGTTGGCCGATATCGGCCGCAGGTTCAAAAATCCGAGCAAAGAGGAAAACTTAAACTATGCAAGGCAGATATGACGTTATGTTCTCAGAAGCTCACAAAAGGCATACTATCGAAGAATTGAGATCAATAGTTGCTCCCGTGGCAGAAAAATACGGAGTAGATAAAGTGTATCTTTTCGGTTCTGTTGCCAGAGGGGACCACGATGAGGACAGCGATTACGATTTTTACATAGAAAAAGGGAAGATACGAAGCGCATTCGTCCTGACGGGATTTCGATTGGATCTGTGCGATGCCCTAGGGCATGAAGTGGATATTGTCAGCACAAAACAGATAGATCCTGATCTTATGGATAATATTATGAAAGAGCGAGTGAAAATCTATGGGTAAGGACGCCTTTCAGATAAAAAGCATCATCATATACTGCGATATGATCGAAGATGCGATGAACACATTCGGTAATGATATCGAAGACTTCATGGAAAATGTGCACTATCACAACGTTTGCTCTTTCTATATAAGCCAGATCGGAGAAGCCATCAAGCCTCTCTCTAAGGAATTGACAGAAAAATACCCGGAGATAAAATGGAGAGAGATAAGAGAAACAAGGGATGACATCGCACACATATATCACAAAATAGACATGGAAACGATATGGGTTTCTATCACAGAAGATATCCCCCTGCTTAAAAAAACCTGCAAGAGAATTCTGTGCGAGCTTGAAAAATCCTAATGCTGCAACTCTTTTGAGTGTATCCATGAACCTCTTGCAATATCCCCTCAGCATTACGCAGGCAAATGCAGGGCGAGGAGCTATTGCCCATGCACAATAACTCCTTCGGACATTATTGTTGCTAAGAATTCATCATCTATTGATTGTGTATCCACAAGGTCTATTTCGCAACCTATGGCCTCGCGGAGGTCCTGAAAAAAACCAGACAGTTCGATCAGGTCGCGTATTTTGCCCAACTCTATGCAGAAGTCATAGTCGCTGTTCTCAGTGTAATCTCCTCTTGCTACTGAGCCGAAAAGGTATACTTTATCAACTCCGTACCTTTCCGCCACTGGCCCGACTATAGATCTAAGTTCGTCGATAGAGTGTCTTTTATGGACCACTGGAGGCATAGCATGATATATGTTTTGTATCGTTTAAATCTGTCTGTGTCCGAAAATGAAGAATGTTGGATGTAACAGCCAACATTATATCCATGCACACCGTTAACGCTTAATGATATCCTATGATACAGATCGCGGTTTACGGTAAAGGCGGTATAGGGAAGTCTACAGTGTCAGCAAACATCTCCTATGCATTGGCGGACATGGGAAAGAAGGTCATGCAGATCGGATGCGATCCAAAGCATGATTCCACGAGAGCCCTTCTGAACGGCAGGGAGCAGACCACTGTACTGAGTTACATCAGAGATAAGCCTCCATTCGACCGCCGTATCGAAGATGTCGTCCTTGATGGCCTAAAGGGGATCAAATGTGTCGAGGCAGGAGGCCCTGAACCGGGCATAGGCTGCGCCGGGAGAGGGATACTGAGCACATTCGACACTCTGAAGAGACTCGGTGTGGATGATATGGATATCGACGTGAAGGTGTACGATGTTCTGGGGGACGTCGTATGCGGGGGGTTCGCCGTACCGCTGAGGAATGAATACGCCGACGGGGTTTACCTGGTAACATCCGGCGAGTTCATGTCGCTGTACGCTGCCAACAACATCCTGAAGGGCATCAGGAATTTCGATAAAGGAGTTCCGCGGGTTGCCGGCATAATCCTGAACTGCAGAGGCATAGAGAATGAGCATGCCGTTGTGGAGAGGTTCGCCGAAGCGGTGAGCCTCCCGATAGTTGCAAAGATCCCGCGCAGCAGGCTCTTTGCAGAAGCTGAGAAGAAAGAAATGCCGCTGCTGCATCTTTTCCCTGATTCCAACGAGGCCGCAGAGCTCAGGAAGATCGCGGAGAATGCGGTCTCCATCCTTAACGACCCGTCAAGGCTGCTGGAGTCGAGACCGCTGAACGATGAGCAGATGGGGCGCATAGCAGCAGGGGAGTCGGTACGCCCAAACCCGGAAGGGACCGTCGTTGACGGTCCCGTCTGCAGGGCATGCGTAAGGATGAAGGATTCTAAGAGAAAAAAAGAGAAACTTGTCGCATCCTGCGCCGCCGCGGGCGCGGTGTACGGCTGCAGCACGGTCACCGATTCCGTGACCATCATCCACGGGCCGAGAAGCTGCGCCCATATAATGTCATCATCCCGCAATCTGAGCGAGATAAGGAGAGGACGGAAAAGGAATTTCATGGATGATCCCCAATTCATGAGGATCGAGTCCACCGATATGGACGACACTGTCTCAGTGTTCGGAGGCGCGGGACTGCTGGAACAGAAGATAAGGGACCTGATCCTGGAAGGATGCACCAGGTTCTTCATCGTTACCACATGTGTGTCGGGCATCATTGGAGATAATGTGATAGATGTGGTGACCGCAATGAGCAACCAGTATCCTGATCTTTATTTCAGGGTGATAGAGGCGGACGGCAACATCCTGGGAGATTGGGAGGAAGGATATATCGAAGCGGCCGACGCAGTGGCCGATATGATCAACAAAGATATCCAAGCATCGGGCAGGCGTGTGAACCTGATCGCGGAAAGATACTTCTTCAGGATAAACGAGGACAAGGACGACGACGCGGCCGTCCTCCTTAAACAGTTCGGCCTTGATGTGAACTGCCGTTTCATGTACGAGACCGATATGGAGTCCATAACGAATTTCAAAAAAGGTACACTCAACTACATGGTGAACGACGACGCCATGGCAAGAGGGGTAGCCAAAGTGTTGGAGAAAAAGATAGGCATCAGAGTCGAAGATGAACTGCTTCCATGCGGGATGTACGAACTGAAAAGGTTCGCCGAGAGGATCGGCGAGGCATTCGGCATCCAAGAGGAGGCCGCCAAAGCGGTCAGGAAGGAAGAGGAAGAGTACATGGCGGCAATATCCGAACTCAGGAAAAGGCTGGAAGGCAAGAGGGTGTTCATCGAGTCGTGGTATATGCATAACATAGACTGGCTCATTGAATTGATCCAGGATCTGGGGATGGAGATTATCTTCATCGGTCTTGCACCCGGGCGTGAATGGAAGGCAGAGAAAAGAAAAGGATCAAGGTTCGAAGGCAAAGTAGAATTCACAAGAGACTATTGGCCGGATGATGTCTGCGAGGACGCGCGCCGCTTAAGGCCCGATATAATCATCGGAGACAGCGGCCGCACAGGCATGACCGATGTGCATCATATGAGCTTTGTCCGCGCTGGGGTCGGGGTGAAGTGCGTGATCAGGTTCGCTAGAGAGATGGCCGACATAATGGCCGCGCCCCCTGTGGAAGGTTGGAGGCTTAACGGAAAGGGAGAAATGATGGGGGACGAGAGATATGCCCGGAATTAAGAAGATCCACATGGATGGCTTTACCGGCGCCCTCATGGCGGTGGAGAGTTTCAACGGAACGGTCGCAGTTCTCCACGGCCCAGGAGGATGCCGCAACTATCACACGTTCATTTCGTCGCAGTGCTATCCCAGAATGTCGCCGGAGAACTTCAGGAAGTACTCCCAGAAGTATCTCTATTGGAATCCCAGGATGCCCTGCACATACATGGACGAGAACGATTATATCAACGGCGCCGAGTCCAAGATAGAGGAGATATTGCCCATAGTGAAAGAGGTCCACGGAGGGACCGCGGTGTTCATCCAATCGCCGGGAGCATCCCTCATCGGGGACAATATCTCAGATGTGATCGAACGCCTGGGCTATTCCGATACAGCACTGGCGATCGAGGAATCGCTCATATCTCAGCCGTTCTCCTCCAGTTATGACCACACGGTGAGATCGCTGATCGAGTGGAAGAGACCAAAAAAGAAAGAGACCCGCAAAGGTACAGTGAACATCCTGGGACTTCCTATAACGACCAAGGCCTGGGCAGATTCCCTTGAAGAGCTTAAGCATATGCTGGCTCTTTGCAAAATTGATGTGATTTCGTCTCCGGGGGCGGGGTGTTCGGTGGAAGACATAGATTCTTCCGCGGAAGCGGAGTACAACGTGATGGTATGCCCCGAGTACGGTTCAAGGACCGCACAATACTATGAAGAAAAATTGGGGATACGCTGCATAAGGTCCAAAGCGGGCGCACCCGTAGGATTCGATGCGTCCGAAGCGTGGATAAAGAACATCTGCGAAACGATGGGAAAGGACCCATCTGCGGCTTTGGAGTATGTCGGTAAGCACCGCCTCCGCGCCTTCAATACCATAGATAAACTTGTGTACAACCAAAAGACCAAAGGGATAAGGTTCGCAGTGATGGCAGACAGCTCCGTGCTTCTTCCGCTGACGAAATGGCTGTATTCTTATCTCAGCATGATCCCTGTGTTCCTGGAAGCCGAGCCCGGAGAGGACACCGATTGCATGAAATCGTTGGACGCATTCATCGACCGCGCGGGACTCAAAGGTTCCATCGGCATGGATATCTCCAAGACGGAACCGCATTTCGTACTAGCGGACGGCCACATGTCCGAGACCCTTAGGCTTATGGGCGTATGCAAAGCGGGCGTGGACATCTCAGTGCCTGATCTTTCGCACTTCAGCTTCATCCCCAAGCCGGTGATGGGAGCTCTCGGTTCGATGTACATTCTGGATGAGATATTCAATAACTTGTGATATGGCGGCTGCATCGGCAAAAACCTTCGCGGTAAATATATATCTGATGCTGGAGGCATTGACCAAATTATTAAATAGAAATAATTGGGTGATACATCCAACAGACTTAGGTCTAGGATGATAAAATGGTAAAGAAAGCAATTATTGCGATCGTAGTCATTGTTGTCGTTGCTATAGTCGCTGTCGGCGCGTACGTTGTGCTCAGCGGCGATAACGATAAGACTGATCCAAACAAAGTTACGTTCCTGATTCAGGATGAGGAAGGAGTGTACTTTTGGATAAGCGGAAGCGGAGAGACTGCGTTAGATGCGCTTAGAGATGCGTTCTCTGATTATCCCACTGGGACACTTGAGACCAGTGCAGATGGTATAAATTCGATATTTGGCCAGAGTTTTGATCAGGTTCCCGTAGATCCCGAAAACCCAGGAGGCCTGCAGAAATGGATATGGTGGGTGCAGTTCACATGGAAAGATGACAAGTGGTCTTGCAACACCGTAGGCCTCAGTTCGATTAATTCGAAAGATGTAGAATATATGCTGATACTGTTCGGAGCTGGAAATATGAGTGACCCTGCAGCTACAGAGACGCCTGAAGGCACACCTACGCCGAATGACGCAAAGGTTTGGGACGGCAGCACAAAGGGGACAGTGTTCCAAATAGAATCAACCTCAGGCCTGTACTTCAAGATCAATGGTACCGGAGGAAACACACTCCTGAATACTCTCGAAAATGCATGTGAGAAGTATGACGTGCCTATAGACGTCGTAACATCCTCATATGGACCATTCCTCAGCGGGCTGTTTGGCATGACATCATACCAAGACAAAGCTGGCGAATGGCTTTACTGGGTAGAGTTTGAATATAAATCAGATGGGTGGGAATCAAGCGAAATTGGTATGGATGGACTGAAATCCTCTGATAATCCCAAGTACGCATTGGTGTTTGGATATCAAACCACAACTCCTACCTAAAAGTGATTCATAAACACTTTACAAACATTTTCCAAACCTTACAAGTTGGTGTATGAGTGGACGGAAAGAAGGCGAAGATCGCAATATCTATTGTTCTAGTGCTTGTTGGGGCATCGTTGGCAGTGATTGCCTCACCCAATGCTTCTTTCGCACGTTCCGCTGACGGCATACTAATCGACTTTGGAGACAGGGAGATCGTTTATACTCCGGTCGATGCGTCAGCTCATCCAGATGCGGTCTCCGCTTTGGAATATGCATGCTCGGAGAAAGGATATGTTCTTGAGATCGACGGCAGTTCGATCAAAAAGATAGATTCCCGCCCCGTGGAAATGGACAGCCGTACCTGGAGTCTGTTCGTGACCGAGAGAGGAAAACAAACATGGATAAAAGCGGGAGACCCGTCCAAGGTCATGATCAGAGGGTACTCTGCAGTCGCTTGGGGACTTTGTTCTGATGGGGAATATCCGACCACCGCAGTGGATGCTACTGGTGTCAATTATTATGGATACCCCACAGCGACAAGGATTGTCACTCTTTCTCCCTCTGCAACGGAGACGGTTGTCGCCGTCGGAGGATACAATGCCATTGTCGGCACCGACATGTACAGCGATTATCCATATTCAATTGTAGCAGGGCATGAGAGCGGCCGCATCGCCGAGGTCGGAGGATATTCCACGCCGAATTTCGAATTGGTGCTGAAACAGAGGCCCGATCTGGTAGTATGCATATCAACTCAGGCTACACACATCAATATGGCCGACAAACTGAGGGAAAAAGGCATAAACACAGTGGTCTCCTTCGATGGAGAGAGCATTGATACGATACTCGATAATGTCCACGTAATAGGCACGGCCATGGGATATGATCTTGGAAGGGACCGTGCGATAAATATCATGTACGATGCCTTTGACAGCATCAAAGGTATTCTGGAGGTTGATTTCACGATAACCTTTCCCAGAGTAATGGTTGCCCTCAACACAGTGAAGTCCCCATGGGTATCTGGCGGGGGGACCTATATGTCGGACATATTGGACTTCGTCATCGCTACCAACGTATACGGTGCCGCCAACAACTGGATCCAGGCAAACAGCGAATCGGTATTCACATACAACCCTGATGTTATCATGATCGTGGGGTACGAGGGCCTGCCTACGCAGGAGGAATATGATGCGTTGCTCAAGAGTCTCCCGGCGGAATGGAAGAGGACCACAGCGTTCAAGACCGGCGAGATATATGTATTCACACAGTCATCCGCCGATCTGGCATCCCGTCCAGCACCGCGGGCGGTACAGTTGACAGAACTGGTGGGAAGGATCCTTCATCCTGATTCCTTCAGGGACGGGATAGAAGTGCCGAAATACTTCGGAAATGAGTTTAGAGACTATCTTACAATAACAAAAGAAATGGATTTCAGTTGAGTGCCGATATGAAAAAAGGATTAATCATCGTCTTGTTCGCCCTGTTCGCATGCGCCATGATAGCATCTCCTCTGACAGCATCGGGAGCTTCAGAGGAAGACAGTGCTGCCCCCATGGTGCTTATAGATATGGGGAACGGGGATACATACTGGGTAACCGCAGATACCAATGGCACCACAAACAAAGATGTGCTTGCGACAGCGCTCACAGAACTTGGTATGACCTATTCCCTCTCCGGGAAGATAAGCATCAGAGATAGGAGCGACTTTACCATAGGAAAGGTGAAGACCTCCTGGAGGTTCTTTGAATCAGGAGAGAGCGGATGGACCGAAAAGAGCAACATAGATTCTAAATACGGAGGAGGCACGATCGCGCTCGGATACTATCCTGCGGGGATCGTTCCAGTGGTCACCCCTGAGCACATGCAATCGTGGACACAGGCAAGAGGCAATTCCGCACAGGATGGACACCAGACCGCGAATATCTCCCAATCTCCTCCGGAGACGTTGTTTGAAAAGAACTACGAAAGCGGAAACTTCGTCTGCGGCGTGACACTTGTAGCGGATGGAAAAGTGATCATCGTCACAGGCGGCACAACAGCATCCAAGCTGAATCCGAAGGTTTATGTATATGACCAAAAGACCATGGATGAGGTCTGGAGTTTTGAGTTCCCGACCGGCATGGGATACGAGATCGCCACCGGCGCAGTCATCGGGAATTACTATTACCTCCCGGCGACAAACGGGACCTTGTACAAACTCTCGCTCGCAGACGGGACGTTGGTCGGTGCGCTGTACGATGAAGTTGTGGACACGGAAAGCGATACATACAAGGTCCTTGACGGAGTACCGAAGAATGCATACAGGTCCGTCTCCCCCGAGAGCGGACGCACACTGATCGGAACGATATACAATACGGGGCCCTCTACCATAACTTATGATCATGGGACCATGTTCTTCGGTACCAGCAGCGGTTACGTCTATGCGGTCGACCCTGTGAGCATGAGTGTCCTTTGGAGGGCAGAGCTCGGAGGTCGCGTCTACTATACTTCCGTGACTATGCATGACGGTCTCCTATACACCGGAGCACTGAACGGAAAGCTCTATGTGCTTGATGCGGTGACAGGGAAGGAGATTGTTTCAGAAACAGTATACACATATACCACGACCAACAAGAACGGAACGTTTGTAACAGGGAACGTGACCACGCCGTATGTGGACGGCAACAGAATATATGTGGGATTCTCGGACGGCCGTGGGATGAACGCCATATACGGAGGGCTGGCCGTCTATACATTTGACAAATCTGCCAAGACCCTAACCAGAACATCATATACGGAAGAGACAGGTCTTACCGGCAACTATTTCCTTCCTGTGAAGAACGAAGAATATGACGGGGTCTACTTCACATCCATCAAGGTCCCCATTGGAAGGATCGATGCTCAGGGTAACATAGAAACAATATCTGCAAAGGTCGCGACAGTGAAAGCCGCGATGTTGCTGGTCAATGACGATACGATATACATCTCCGAGTACCAAGCCGGGGGGTATCTGTACGCCATGACCCTCGACGGTGAGTTCATAGGGAAGTTCAAACAGCCTGATAGCGTGAAACAGTGGGCCATGTCGGCGCCTGTGGTCACAGACCACGGAATATACGTCGGTACCGATGGAGGGTTCTATGCCGTCACCGGAGACATAACGGTTGCTAATGCAGAGGAACCAAAAGGCTTCTCGCTGAATATCTGGATGATAATGTCATCGGTGCTGGTAATCATTATGATTCTGCTTATTGCATTTATCTTTATCAATGCCAGAAGCAGCAACACATCGTTTGTGAATTATGTGAAGCAGGGCGCAGGCAAATTTGCCGGCAGTTATGAAGGGTCCAAGGTCAAACGGAGCAAACGCCGTTTGCTCATCGTGATTCTTGCTGGAACAGCCCTAGCATTCGTAATGTTCCTTCTTTCTCTCTCTTTTGGTCCTTACGGAAACGTTTCGATCACCGATGCGCTCTCCGCAATGGTGTCCTCAATACAGAAAGGAGGGATGGACCTTACCGATCTGGAGAGTGCGATATACGATTCGCGTCTGCCGAGGGCAATATCTGCCGTCGCCGTGGGCATGGGGCTGGCTACCGCAGGTGTGATCTATCAGGCGGTGATCAGAAACCCTCTAGTGGATCCCTATATCATGGGCGTATCGGCAGGAGCGGGCACGTTCGCTGTCGCCGCACTCGCGGCGAATTTCACGTTCTTCGGTCTCCTGGCAGGGAGCAACTTCGTCACACCGATCCTTGCGGCCATTGGAGGGATCATAGCATTCTTCCTGACAATGCTTCTGGCATCCAAAGCGGGAGGATCATCGACAAACTATGTGTTGGGCGGGGTCGTCGTCGGGATGGCGTTCTCATCGATAATGACAATAATGCTTGTCACGGCGCAGTCGGAGAAACTCCACAGCGCTTTGACATGGCTGTACGGAAGTTTTGCCAATGCGGAATGGGGCACAGTATGGCTGCTGTTCTTCCCCGCACTGTTCTTCTCTATCGTCCCGCTCTTTTGGGCCAAAGAACTGAATCTGGTCCTGCTAGGCGAAGATCAGGCAAAGCAGATGGGACTAAATGTGAAGGAGTTCAACAGATGGATGCTTATACTCGCTTCAGTCCTCACCGCTGTATGTGTCTCTTTCGTAGGGATAATAGGATTTGTCGGCCTCGTTGTTCCGCACATCTGCCGTATGATACTGGGGGGAGACCACAGACTTGTTCTTCCGGCCTCGCTTGTGATGGGTGCGGTGTTGATGCTGTTCGCCGATCTTTTGTCAAGAATGGTAATGATGCCTCAGGAACTTCCGGTGGGTGCGATCACCACTATGATCGGAGTGCCGCTGTTTGCTTACTTATTAGTGAGAAAGGGGAGGATGTACGATGGTTGATCCGCCCTTACTGGAACTGAAGAACCTGAACAAATATTACGAGGACGGGTTCCACGCTGTAAAGGATGTGTCATTCAGCGTGGGCTCCGGACGGCTTGTGGGGCTGATAGGTCCGAACGGGTGCGGAAAGACCACCATGATGAGGTGCATAAACAAACTGCACTCCATAACGTCCGGAGACGTTCTGATCGACGGCGAATCGGTGAAGGACAGGACCCCCAACGAGATAGCTAAGAAAGTATCCAATGTTCCGGCCGAACTCAGAGGGAGTTTCGGTCTTACCGTATACGAAACGGTGATGCTCGGAAGGTATCCGCATCTGCAGAATCTGTGGTGGGAGGCTGAAACCGATGAGCAGACGGTATCGGACGCCCTCAATAAATTCGGGGTTTCGCATTTACAGAACAAACCGCTCAACATGCTTTCTAGCGGAGAAAGGCAGCGCGCACTGATAGCAAAGGCATATGTTCAGGAGCCGAGGCTGATGCTGATAGACGAACCGACGTCGCATCTGGATATGAGATACAAGCTGGAGGTCATGGAATACCTCAGGGCCATGGTAAGAAAGGACATGTCCATCCTTGTCGCGGAGCATGACATCTCTCTGATGGCCCGATACTGTGAGGACTGCATTATAATGAAAGAGGGAAAGATTTACGCCACCGGTGATCCGAAGAAGGTAATAACCGAGGAACTTATACAGGAAGTGTATGAGGTGAGCGCATCGGTAGGTTTCGACAAGGACGGAGAACTGTTCGTGCTTCCTAAGAGGTATAAGGGCGAATATCATCTCTGAGATCGATCAATTGATGCACTCGGAGGCATAAATGGACACTCAGATCGAAACTCTAAGAAGCATGATCAGAGATTCCGATAACATCGTCTTCTTCGGCGGCGCCGGGGTATCCACGGAAAGCGGCATCCCTGACTTCCGAAGCACATCCGGACTGTACAACCAGAGATACGAACATCCTCCGGAGACGATGCTGTCGCATGGTTTCTTCATGAACAACACTTCTGAATTCTATCGTTTTTATCGCGATAAGATGGTACATCTTGATGCAAAGCCCAATGCGGCGCATTTCAAACTGGCAGAGCTGGAGTCAGATGGTAAACTGAAAGCGGTCGTTACGCAGAACATCGACAATCTGCATCAGACGGCCGGAAGCAGGTGCGTCTATGAGCTCCACGGTTCGGTCTATCGCAATTTCTGCATGAGATGCGGAAAGCCGTATCCTGTGGAAAGCATCATGACGGACAGCAGAGATGTCCCCCGGTGCAGTTGCACAGGGATAATAAAACCGGATGTTGTCCTGTACGATGAACCGCTGGACCAGAAAGTGATGGAGGATGCGGCCCTTGCCATAAAGGACGCCGATGTTCTCATTGTAGGGGGGACATCGCTTAATGTGTATCCCGCCGCAGGGCTGTTGCGGCACTACCGGGGCGGAAAACTGATCCTGATAAACAAATCGGAACTGCCGCATGAGGGAGATGCCGCACTGGTCATCCGCGGCAGCATCGGAGAGGTATTGAGACAAGTGTGATATACGTGGTAAAAAACCACATTTTAGGCAAATAAAAATCAGGCGGCGGCCGGGACCGGCCGCCTTTAAAGATAAGGTAAAAGGTTTATTTTCTTTATAGTCGGACTTACTGGTGTTTTGTCAGGTCAAGGCTGGCGCTGACTTCTGCCGTCATCTTCTGTCCGTCGGCCTCTACCTCAACTTTGAGATCTACTGATGCCTTGTAGAGAACATCCTTTCCGAACCACAAAGAAAAGTCTACGTCAAGTTTGTTTATGGGGATGTCATCCAATGCATCCACATCCGGAATGAGGGTTTTGAGATCATTCCACTTGTAGGAATATGTGCGTTTCTCCACTTCGATGCTGCCATCGACGGTAGAGAGCGTCACTGTGCTCTTATTGTACTTTTCAATAAGGCCCTGGATCTTCTTGATGTCCGCATCGGAGTATCCGAGATCCTTCAGATCGGAGAGATCTGTCGTGGTCGTGTCAAACCCTGTCATATCCAGGCTGTCAACCTCGAACGACTCAGTTATTGTCTCGATGCTGTCCTTCATTCCGGGTACTATTCCGGACAGGTCATATGAGGCGTTCATGGTAAAGGTCATTACATATTTGCCACCACTGCCGGGTGTGCATTTGATGGTAAATGTTCCTTTTATTGCATCAGAGATATTAAACGTCTCTCCCATGAAAGTCACTTTCGCGTTTGCGCTGAACGCATAGGTCAGGGTTTCTCCCGTTTTGAGTCCCGGGCCGCCCAGCGTTTTAGGTGCGACATCAGTGCCGCCGTCGTTCGAATCTTTGTCATTGCTGAGGAGAACATATGCCGTAGCCCCCGCGCCGGCTATGATAACTATAGCCACGATGACAATGACCAGCGTAGCTATTCCTCTGGAGTCTCCTTTAAGTTTGTATTTCATTAGGTGCTTCCTCCCTGCGCGGCGCAGGCCGCGCCTCAATATCGGAACATCCATCCCCTGAGGGAAAGGCTTCCTCCCTGCGCGGCGCAGGCCGCGCACTAATAAGTTATGAGTGGGGTGGAACTTAAAACTTACCAACAGTTCTGTATCAATCTGTGTCCGTATATATGCATAAATTTTTGAGAGAATGAGGCCGCGGAGATCAACAACGATGATAAGACGGGCTTTTGGTAAATATATACAACCGTTTTGAACACACAGATCAACACCGTTGCCTGTTGAGCGAGATAGAATTTTTACGGTTTCTCTTGGTATCGTATGACATAGGATTAATAATCCAACCACCATACAGCAGTGATATCTGATGAGGTACGGAAGAGAGGTTTTGAGGGGGATACCCAAGACCGTCCACGGCGGACAGGCATGGAAGACGGAAGGCATAGAGGATTACAGCCATAATCTGAACCCGTTCGGGCCGCCGGAGTGTCTTCCCGATATCATCGCAACGGCGATGGGCGACATCGGCCACTACCCCGATGACAACTGCACAGAGCTGAAGGCCACTTTTTCAAAGATATTCTCGCTCAGAGAGGAGAATATCGCAATAGGTTCCGGATCCTCGGAAATAATAAGGAACTTCCCGAATGCGTTCATCGAAAAAGGAGAGAAAGCGATCATAAACAGGCCGTCATTCGCGGAATATTCTCAGCAGTGCAGACTTGTCGGCGCAGAGACAGCATTCAACGAACTTACCGAGGAAGAGGATTTCAGGATCAACACAGAAAAGATATCCGCCGCAGTGAAGAGCGGAGCGAAGGCGCTGTACATATGCAACCCGAACAATCCTACGGGAAGGATCGAACCGAGGCGGAAGATCTTGGAAATGGTAAAGACATGCAGGGACGAAGGCGTTTTGGTGTTCCTTGACGAGACGCTCCTTGAACTTGTTCCCGAGCATGAGGAGATATCGTGCGCAGGGTTCGTGAACGAATTTGACAACTTGGTTGTGGCCGGTTCCCTGACGAAGTCGTTCGCCATACCCGGGATAAGGATAGGCTACGGCCTGGCGTCGCCGGGCCTGATCGAAGAGATGGATAAAGTGAGGATGACATGGAACGTAGGCCAAATAGAGCAGAACGTGGCAAGGATCCTCATGTCCGAACATATCGGTTATGTGAAAAAAGCGGCCTCGGTAATGGCAAAAGAATCCAAAGCTATGAACTCGGAACTGAAAAAGATCGGATTCCCCGTCGGGAATGTTTCCGACTCTTTCTTCTACTTCTGCTCTTTGAAAGAACTTGGAATAAAATGCTCCGAATTCCAGAAACTAATGCTGAAAGATAAGATAATGGTAAGGGACTGCGCATCGTTCGGCGAAAGATTCGATCGCTATGTGAGGTTCAGCGTAAAGGACAGGGAAAGGAACGAGATGTTCGTAAGGGCGGTCGAAAATTCCATGAGGCGTTTGGGGTAAGAGTATGGAATTATGGCTTTCCGCGATCCTGATAGTTCTTGTTGCATTGCTAATAGACAGATTCATAGGGGAGCTGCCTAACAGATTCCACCTTCTCAGATGGATAGGGAACATAGTAGGTTTCTTGGACAGGAGGGTGAAGGACAGATCGTCCAAATGGACGAAGGTGAAAGGTTGCCTTTCTTATCTTTTGGTGTTCTTTGTTTTTTGGTTCATAATGATGCTGATCTGCAGCCTCATACGTAACGGCCTCGACGGACACCAGTGGGAATTTGTTGGGATCACCGTGACCCTAGGAGAGATCATATGGATAGCGGTCGTCGCATTCATGTTCAAGATAACCTATGCGATATTCTCGTTCCGCCATCACTGCATCCCAATACAGAATGATCTGAGGAACGGCGACATCCGATCCGCAAGGGATAAGGTGCAAATGATAGTAAGCAGGGACACAAGCAGCTTGGATAAGGATCATATCACATCCTCTTGCTGCGAGACGATCTCGGAGAATCTGGTGGACAGCGTGGTATCTCCCACTTTCTATTTCGGGCTGTTCGGCATCACCGGGGCGATCATGTTCAGATGCGCGAACCTTATGGACGCGATGTGGGGATATCTGAACGAGAAATACGGGAATTTAGGATTTTTCGTCGCAAAATTCGATGATGTCCTGGGATATGCGACATCGCGGATATCTCCCGCGTTCGTTGCGCTCACAGCCTGGATTTTCGGGTTCGAGCACAAAGGGGTGTTCAAAGCGGCGAAGGAAGAACACACAAAGACCCCGAGCCCGAACAGCGGATGGCCGATGACGGCGGTCGCGCATGCGTTGGGAATATCCATGGAGAAGGCAGATGTTTATGTTATGGGAAGCGGGGACCTGCCGTCAATAAACGATGTGACAAGGTGCTACAAACTTGTTGAGCGCACATCGATGCTGTTCGTACTGCTGATAACCATCCCGCTTTTTATTTTCCTGGGCATATATGTACAGGTATTCATCGAAGATCTGATATTTGATCTGCTGAGGATGGTAACATGAAGTATGTGAAAGACGTGAAGATATTGGAGGACGGAGAGATGGCAACAGTCGTCATCCGTCTGAGCGAAAGGATGGAAGTTCTCAGCAGTGCAATGAAGAACGGCGGGCATACGGTCACAGACACGCTTTTCATTGTGCAGGTGCCGCATGATTATGAAACGGGCGATCCGCGCGGAGATATAGATAAGGTAATGGAAAAACACGGGATACCCGATCATGCCGTTGGGTTCATGACCGCGGCAGAGGTGAAATATGTTTTCTCGACGGTAGAGTCGGAATACGAGAACGTCTTGACATTCGCAGCGGTCACGGCGGGGCTGAGCAATCAGGTCGTCGCCGGAGAACTTCTGGAGAACTGGGAGGAAAAGCACAGGATATCTCTGGAAAGATACAGGATGCTGGTCGCCGGAACGATAAACATCATCGGGATATCGCCGATGCCTATGACGGATGCGGCAAAGATCAACATCATGATGCCGATGATCGAGGCCAAGTCTGCAGCGTTGAGCATACTCGGATACAGAGAGACGGGAACGACCTCGGATGCTATCGCGATAGTGTCGCCGATAGGGGACGAGAGAGAGGAGTACGCAGGCACAGGCATGCCGCTGGGAATATCCATGGCGAGGTCTGTCAAGGCCGCTGTCATAAGCAATCTTGTAAAAAGAGGGGATTTCCCTCACATGGGCACGTTCATGGATGTCCTGAAAGGCAAAGGGATAACGAAGGAGCTCATGTGGGAAGCTGCTCTGGAACTTTACATCCCGAACCCTGAATGGGACACCGGCGACCTTAAGAGAAGGTTTGAGTCAAAGCTTGAGATCCTGTCCGAGGACATCAACGTGTCATCCCTCATACAGGGCGCGGTGGCCTTGGAAGAGATAGGGAACAAGGACTGCATCTGCGCTATGCCGAGAGGCATGTTCTCGAAGGACCCCATACACCTCATCGCAGACGAGATAATAGGGATGCAGATAGCCCAGTACATCGCAGGCACGAGAGGGGTGTTCGAATTCCACCGTTTTGACAGGCACAAACCCGGAGTGATCTCCAAACTGGGGCCGTTCATGGATGATATGCTGTGCGGCCTGATAGGAGGCGTTATGTCTTCTCTATATACGGACCTCTTTGACGAACGGTCCTGATAAGAGGTATTATATTTTCTTCAGGCATTTTACATCTGGTACTATGCCTGATGAAACTAATGACCTGCTGGGGAACGAAGGTGCTTCCGCCAACGTTTCCAACCAGCAGAAAGATGGGTCCGAGGATCAAAAAAAGACCAACGGCCAAGGGATGGATGGGCAAGTTTCAGCACAGGGCGCCGATAATACGGCACAGCCTGAAGAAGAGCCAGTAGGTTCAAAGAGACCGGAACCCAGACCAGTAAGGAAGATGAACGCAGCAGATTTTAAGGTAAAATCGGAGCCCAAACAGCAGTCGATACCTTCTGCACAAGACCCGGCGCGCCAGGAGGCAGCTCAGCAAAAGCCAGAGCAGCAGAAACCAGCCCCGCAGCCGGCACCAGCGCAACCGAGGCCGGAACCAAAGCCTGAACCGGCCGCTTCAAGGCCGGCACCGCAACCTACTCCCGTTCAGCCAAAGCAGGAACCAAAGCCAGAGCCCGTTGTTTCAAGACAGGCTCCGCAACCGGAACCGGAACCTGTTGAAGTGCATTCGTGGGAGCCCGTAAGAGAAGAACCTCCGGTCGCAGAGACCGAGTACAGGTGGAAAGAGCCAGAAGAGCCTGACCATAAAAAAATGGATGTTTCTCCCGGAGGGTTCATAGATGCGATAAAAGGCGCTTTCTCATTCTTCACGATATTTCCGATAAATGTCGGCGAGAAGGAGATCCAGGCGCTGAACAAAAATTTCTATGTTGTCCCATTCGCGGGATTCCTGATCGGATTGATAGCTACTATTATAGGAATGATTCTGTTTGAGGCAAGAGCGGGGACATTAGTTGCGATTTCTGTTCTAGCAACGACCTATATCATCTCGAAATTCCTCCACTTTGACGGGCTTGTGGATTTCGGCGACGGTATGATGTCAAGCAAAGACAGAGAAGGTAGCATTAGAGCTCTAAAAGACACAAAAATCGGCGCAGGCGGATTTGGTATAGCATTGATATTGGTCATCGCGACAATTTTCGCACTTAATGGAATTTGGCATGCATTCTTGTTTGCGGCAGTTATCATTATCACCGAAGTCTTCGTAAAGAATGCTATGGTAGCAACAGCGGCATTCGGAGAGCCTGGTACAGGAATGGCATCCGAACAAGTAGGGAACACAGGTCTAAACACTCTGCTCATTTCAACCGGTATATCCGCAGCGCTCGCGTTCGCTGGATATCTGATAATGGGGCTTGTGGAATCGAACCTTAGTGTACCTGGAATGTGGACCTCGGTGCCCATGATATCCGCCGTACTGCTGATAGCGGGAGCCGCGGCATCATCGATACTTATAGGATGGCTCCTCGCATATCTGTCGAACAAGAAGTTCGGCTTTGTGAACGGAGACGTCTTGGGTGCTTCCAATGAGATATCTAGGTTGCTGATCCTGTTCGTTGCGATCATCATCGTTGCCTTCTACACACTGCCGAATTTCTGAGGTCACATGCAAGCGCTGATCAATGCAGGCGGGAAAGGCACCAGGATGGGAGCGTGCGGCATAGAGAAGCCCATGCACATCATCGGAGGCAGGCCAGTCATCAAATGCGTAGTGGATGCGCTCTCCGGCTCGGAGAACATAGACAGGATCGTGGTATCGGTGAGCAACAACACACCGGAAACAGAGAGGTATCTGAAAGGCATAGGCGTGGAGACGATAAGGACATCCGGAGAGGATTTCATGGAGGACGTGCATGAGTCCTTCAAGGTCCTCGATGGAGAGTTCGTCCTCATGTGCCCTTCGGACCTCCCTCTTATCACGACCGATGAATTGGACAAATTCATTACCGCATTCGACACAAAGAAGATGGAATCGCTGATCGCGCTTGTTGATAAAAAAGCCTTTGAAGAGCTCAACATAAAACCTTCCTACATCAGAGACCGCTACGGATCGGACTGGGCGGTCTCCGGTGTTTCTATTATGGACAGAAAAAAGACCCTCAACGGGGACTATCTCAGCGAATCCTTTTATGAGACCCACTGCAGAGAGTTCGCGGTCAATGTGAATACGCAGGAGGAGCTTGATCAGGCAAGGAGGATCGCAGGCCGGATATCCACAAAGGCTTAAGACGGTCCGACCGATCTGAAAAACAGACTGCCGAAAGCACGATATTTTAATATTTTCTCTGACCCATTTCCTCTGTGACATGCAGAAATGCCAATACTTAATGATGATTGACCGGATCGATTCATTCCTTTCCAACCCCGGCGCCAGAGTTCTCAGGGGAGAACGCAGGATGGGTCCCGAGTCGCTACTGGATGTTCTTGCTGAACGTATAGCCGAAGATCATTCGGCGAATGTTATCTACGTTAAAGAAAAGAACAACTTCTTGGAGAGCATCCGATCGGATATGGCACCAGGAAAGGTGAATCATATAATCCTGTACGCAGACCTTGACCTAGCTGAATCCGATCTCATAATCAAGACATTTCCTGATGCAAAGGTCTACAGAGCGGGGGAGATATGCCACCAGGTGCCGATCTGTTTCAGAGAGCCCGTCCCAGATGATATCTGCAGCTGTGAATTGCACTGAGTCCCTTTGCACAATATCATATGAAACCTGTGTTGTTGTCAGACTCAGGGGTCAAAGGCTCATTATTTTTCTATAGATCTCGTGCACTTTGTCCAGCAGGTCCTTGCAGGTGACCGCTCCCGAGCTCTGTATTATCGCAGCGACGGATGATCCTCCGCAGCCCACGCCCTCTTTGATATATCCCCACTCATAGGCCTGAAGCCCCTCATAGGGACTTGAGGAATAATCCATGTTAACATATATGATCGGAACGTCAGCGGAGATGGAGTCCATGATCTTTGCCATGTTCGAGTTCGGGTCTTCCATAAGCCATCTTGTCGTACCTTGGAAGATGTTCCCTATGATGCTCGGATCCAGTTTCACGGCTGCAGCGATGACCGCTGCCATCTGCGTCCCGCCTCCGACTATGACCGGGACATGTTTGGCGGCACCTATTATGATCCCGACATTCGCAGGCATCATCGGATCTCCAACGCATTCGATCGCTTTAAGAGGATCATTCGAAAGCCCACCGATCTTGATCCCTGCGGCATTAAGGCCTTCCATGACGGTCTTCATCTTAAGTTCGCGCGGATTGTTCGGCGAACTGCTGCTCACCAGATTGTCTTTGATGATGCCCATGGCCAAAAGGACGGCCAGAGCTGTCGTTGTCCCTCCGGCGCAGCTTTCGCTGACGACAACGAAATCCGAGCCTTGGGACAGCATCTGTCCGAGGATCACCCCTTTATTGAAGACCTCTCTGACATTGGATACCGCTTTGCCAGAAGTTACATAATTGCCGCATTCTCCGCCGACCTCTATGCATGGGAGGTTTGGAACAACTTTGCATCCGCCGTTCACAATGAAGAAAGGCATATCCGATATCTCCAAAGCAGCTTTGGTGAGGGTTGCCGGGGTCGGTATCCCGCCGGGATTGATCGGAATTCCTTTCATGCAAACGGTCTTTCCGAGGACCAGAAGCTCAGCGTCCGCGGCAGGAGTGAACATCGTCAGTTCCGGTGTATCTCCGGCATCCGATATGCCTGGGATGGTGGAGGTCAGCGTGTTTGCCACGGTACATGTAAAAACTCCTTTTTTCCCCCATATCCTGGACAGTATGTCCGCGGCTATTTTCTCATTGCCGTATATGCTTAGCGAGGCTGGCATCTCCATTTCAAATTCACCATTATCTCATCAGCCGGGGAATGACCTTGTCGAGAGGGGTCAACTCCCCCTTGGGCATATCCGTCTCAATATTTGTCCAGAAAGGCACATTCATTATTATGTGTTCGCCCGTGACGCACGATGTTCCGTGGTCAACGAAGTAGACAATGCGTTCCGCATCGCTGAAGTATCTTTCCATCAGGCGGTCCGTTCTCTCCAACACATCGATCTTCTTGTAAGGGTCCTTCTGGTGGCTGTACTCATCCACTTCATCTATGTGCAGAAAAACATTCCCGCGTTCCAAGGCCTCTTTTGCGATCGGGAACCTGTCTTCCATACGGTCGACCAGGTGTATCCTGTGGCCCAACGATGCCGCCACCCCGAGAGCCGTCGGGCTGTCGGATATCGCCGTCATATTCCCTATGCAGTCAAACGGAGGATACTGTGTAGTAAGTCTGCCGCATCCCCACGGATAGTTCGTTATCCCTCCCATTTCCTCGGCCACTTTCATCACGAACCGTCCGAGATCTCCGGGAACTTCCACGAACGGAGCATCCACAGGAGGTGCTGGAAGGTCAGGGATATCATCGCATTCCATTGTAAGGACCGCTCTTCCGTTAAGGAAGAATTTGATCTCCGGCTTATATTCCTGCAGCATGTGGAGATTGTCTCTCATGACCTTCATGAGATCGTCGCAGAAGAGATGGGCATGATAAGACCAATGTATCATTCCGTCCTTGATCTCGGCCGGACTGAGTCTGTATGCGGTCCTGCCGGACATGTCCATTCCGAGCCCCATGGCTTCCAGAACGGCCCTTTGCAAAACCGGAGGGTGGCCGGTAAAGAACTCGTTCAGGAACAGTTGGGTGTATCCCCTTCCTGTTGTGTAATGTTTATTTGGCGCTTTCTTGTACATAAAGGGCATGTTTGCTGTTTCATAGGGTTTCTTTCCCCCTAGAACAGGATGCGGATCATCCTCCATTCCGTCAAGAAGCACGAATAGTGTGTTCATTGTATCCTCTTCAAAGCTATCGCAGCCTGCCCGAGGGATACCCCTCCGTCGCCGTTGGGAATATTATTATGGAATATTAATTGATGTCCAGACCTTTTTGCTATTTCTGAGAACATCCTGCATACAACAGAATTGTACGACACTCCGCCGGTGATGCCTATCGGACCGATCCCATTTGAATCGGCAGCCTCGACGGCAGCCTCTGTGAGACATTTCATCACGTTATAGATGATAGAGTATGCGGCATCCGCCGGTCTATGATCCACTTTGATCCTTGAGAAAAGATCTGCCGTCTTTACCTCCCCGCCTGAGACCTCGGCCTCGAATCCCGGTATCAGCTTTCCTGATGCCAACAGAGGTTCCAGCTTCATCGCGGGCTCCCCGTCGTATGTTCGGACGGAACACACTCCCAAAGAGTATGATAAAGCGTCCATAAGCCTCCCCATCGATGAGCATCTGACGCTTTTCCTCATCATTTTCATCAGAATATTCGTCTCGCTTTCGGTGAAAGAGCTGTTCTCTTCGCCGTTAATGGCATCTATCGCGAATCTCAGTCTTCTGAGGTCGTACAATGCCTTTTCCGACCCGAGCAGAGGTATGCCTTCAAGCTTTGCTGCTCTGGAGAATGATGAAAGGTCCGCCGAAAGCACCTCGCCGCCCCAAACGGTACCATCGGTCCCGTAACCGCTGCCGTCGAGAGCCAACGTGACCGCAGCATCAACATCATTATCCACCATAAGCGACGCTGCATGCGCCCAGTGGTGCTGCACCTCAATGGTCTCTGAACCGTATTCTTCGGAGAGTCTTTTCGCAAACCCTCTGTTGATGTACCCCGGATGAAGGTCCATCGCCACTATCTCCGGGCGGCATCCGAGCAGTTGGATATTGGTCCTGACGGCCTCTTCCAGATAATCCACAACTCCGACCCCTTCCCCGTCGCCGATATGCTGCGTCGGATGGATCCTTCCGTCGGCTGCTATCGCTCCGGTAAGGTTTTCCTGCGCACCGACCGCTACCGCAGAACCCCTCATCGCTGTTGATATGAACGAAGGAACATGGCCTCTCGATCTCCTTATGAAGAATGTCCTGTCCCCGGACATCCTCAGGACGCTGTCGTCGGCCCGGTTCAGTATCTGTTGGTTATGGACGAGGTATGCATCAGCCCTCATCTCCATTATTTCCCGGTCGTCAAGTATCATAGGTTCCCCAGGCACATTGGCGGATGTCATTACCAAAGCATCATCTCCCAGATGTTCGAATAACAGGTGCTGGACACCGGTATAGGGAAGGAAGACGCCTATATTGTCAAGCCCGGGAGAGATCAGTTCTGTAAGATCCGAATGTCTCTTTTTTATCAGCACGATGGGCCTGTGCGGGGACCTGATGTTCTCTGATTCCTCGCCAGTAGGGATGCCGTACCTGAGGACAGCTTTCTCGTTCTTCATCATTACCGCGAACGGTTTCTGCTTCCTTCCGTACCACTCTCTCAATCTTGCAATATTGTCCAAAGTGCAGCATATATGCATGCCGCCCCAGCTTTTCACTATGCCGATCCTTCCTTCGGAAAGCATATGGGCGAACTTTTCTACCGGATCGCCGGGAATGTTCAGGCCGTCCTTCCCTATCAGCCGGTAGGATGGTCCGCATTTTGGGCAGCATACGGTCTGGTGGTGGAATCTTCTGTCCGCCGGATCCTCATATTCCCTGCGGCATTCCGGGCACATGCCGAAGTCCCTCATCGCGGTCGAAGCGCGGTCGTACGGAAGGCTGCCGAGAAGAGTGAACCTCGGTCCGCATTTTGTGCAGGATGTGAAAGGGTAGCCGGACCTTCTGCCTTTTTTGATGTCTTCGAGGCAGTCCCTGCATATTGCGATATCGGTGGGTACGGACATCCCCGACGATCCCTTTTGGGAAGGAGATATCTTAAATCCGCATCCGCACGGAGGAGGCCCCTCGATCTTGACAATTTCATCCAAGCGTGCCAGCGGAGGAAGGTCCTGCAGGAATGAACTGAGGAATCTCTCCCCGTCCTCTACATCGACCACCGCATCGGAGCCTTCATTCCATGTTCTTCCGGAGAGGCCTAGACTTGTTGCCACTCTGTATGCGGCAGGTCTGAAACCGACCCCCTGGACGACCCCCCTGAATATTATTCTCATATGATGTCAAAGGGCGCCGCACTCTTTGGCGGCCTCGATGCAATCACAATCGCTCTTTCCGATCTTCGGAAGGCCCAGTTCAAGAAGCTTCAGCACTTTTGCGAGACATTCGTTCATTGTTTTGACGACCATCTCTATGCTGACGTCCTCCTCGTGCCACATGTCGTAATCGGTCACGGTGGCAAGGCTGCAGTAGCACATTCCCAGCTCTCTTGCCAGCTGGCATTCGGGCACAAGCGTCATCCCTATGATGTCGCCGAACTGCCTGAACATTTTGCTCTCAGCTCTGGTGGAGAATCTTGGCCCCTCGATGCAAACATACGCCCCGCCGAGATGATGTCTGATCCCCATCTTCTCTGCGGTGTCATCGAATATTCTGTTCAAATATGTGCAGAACGGGTCGGGTATTGAGATATGTACTATTTTTTTGTCAAAGAACGTATAGTCTCTTTTCTTTGTGAAGTCAATGAACTGTGTAGGTATCACAAGGTCTCCGGGAGCATATTCTATCTGGAGCGAGCCTACCGCGCATGCGGATATTATGTACTCGCACCCGAGTTCTTTCAGCGCCCACATGTTTGCTTTGTACGGAACGCTTGACGGAGGATACCGATGGGACCTTCCGTGCCTGAACAGGAACGCCACTTCTACGCCGGAGATCTTTCCGATCATTATCTCATCGGAAGGCTTGCCGTAGGGTGTATCCGGAAAAACAGTCTTAATCGTCTCAAAGGAGTCTGGGTTATATATGCCCGTACCTCCGATGACAGCTATCTTTGGCATGTTCAGGAATTCTAATAAGGATATAAAAGGACGATGTTTCGGGCATATCTGAATCATCAGCGATCGGTGCGGTCTCAGTATCTTCTTCATAACAGAAGATATGAGTATGTCTGCCGCACTTACAGACGGTTGGACATTGGTGACGTTCGTCCTGCTCCCTGCAACAGTGGTCCAGACCGCGGCCGGTTTCAGGTCTGACAAGATCTCCGAATATGACGAAAGGCACCGAATATGTGCAAAAATATGTAGAAACGGAAATACTATATAGTCCGACGTATCTTGTTACCGCAACAGGGGGGTTAGTCATTTCTGTTAATACGAAAAATAGAAAACACAATGACTGCTTGCGTCGGATGACATTTTGT